>JARCMA010000071.1 GCA_030248405.1 Microcoleus sp. MP8IB2.171 | reverse complement strand
GAGAGCTAAAATGTATGCGTCTCCTGGCACATCTCTTGATGAAGTTATTCGTGCTTATTGTGCAGTCTAGTGTCTCATACTTATTTGAAATGACTATACAAGTGCTTCTAGAGATTTCTACGGGCTGCTGGTTGATACGCATTGGTTGAGTTCTCATCTCAACTTATAGTGGTTGGCAATTGGATGCAGTACACCCGAAACGAGGAGCGAGCTTCTTCTTTTCGCCATTCTGAGCCTGTACCTCATCCTAATGACAACTGGTATAATATCCTCTTCATCAGCATTCATCAGCGGTTGAAAATTCAAAATTAATCAAGACAGCGCAACTACAAACCTGTCATAAAAAAGGGCTGGCAATTACGCCAGCCCTTCAACTAATTCTAATTTTAGATATTAAATTATTGCTAATTTAACATCTAAAACCTCAAATCAATCTAACTTCTGTCAATAGCAGCTACTGGCTCAAAGCTTGGAACCACCAACTCATCATTCTGCTTGGTGAGTAGATTGTACAGCCTTTCGGTATTCGGGAAATTCGCAGCAGGCAGAGTCGGAAAGCGACGGTAAGGAACAGTATCCTCGCCAAACGCCTCCGCATATTCAACACTGCTCAACATCGCGTTGATAAAGCCCTTAATCCCTTTAGTTGCCAAGATTTGGTTGTACGTCCGAATCTCCGCTTGATTGCGGGGAGCGCGGCCCAAGAAGTGCTTGGTTCCCAACTCAATCACCTTAGTATTGGGATAAGGTGCGTAGAATTGTTTGACGTACAGCGACGAGCAGCCCAAAGCCTCAATGAACTCCTTGAGATTGATTTCATTGTTGCCCAGTTTGCTTTCCAGCGCCGTGAATTCATTCTTCACAACATACGGGTTGATGTCGCGCTCAAAAATTTGACGGTAAGCAGCTTGAATTAAAGTTTTCAAAGCTACTTTGTCCGAAGTCGTCGTCAGCTTGAACATCTTAGTTTGTTCACGCCGCTTGCTGACACCTTGAGCAATCCGACTTTGCAACTCGATATCGCCCCGCGAGCCTGCTGCACCGAGTTCGATAAACCGAGGAGTTTCGGGCGTCACAGCTTGGAGATTTTGCTCAGCGACGGAACCCGATCGCATCGTCCGCATCGACAAACCAGCCGGAGTTACATAGCGCTCGTAGGGTACTGTATCTTCCCCGAAAGCTTCGTTGTACTCCAGGCTGTCCATGATGCCATCGACCAGCGCGTAGAAACCCTTCTTAGCACAAATGTCAAAGTAAGCGTTCATTTCCTGACGGCCATAGGTAGGGCGTCCCAGGAGTCGGCGGTGAATGTACTCGATCGCCTTACAAACGTAGAGCTTGCTCCAGTACATATTGCGGAACACGTCAGACTTCGCCAACATCCGAATAAACTCGCGCATCGGAATGTCGCCGTTTTCCAGCTTAATTTCCGCCACCTTTTGGCGCTGGCCGTCGAACACGTCGCGACCGAACACTTGCAGGTAAGCTGCCCGAATCACCGCTTGGGTGGAACTTTCGGTAAATTTGACACTGGAAGCACTGCTGTAGCCACCGCCTGCAACAGAGCGGCCCGTCAGTTTTTTCGGAGACACGTAGCCACCCGGCAACTGGTCTAATTTAAAGACCTTGGGACCGAGAGAGCCTGGAGCCTTACCGCGGGCTTCCGGGTTGCTCAATTGGTTTTCAATCCCCGCACCTTGACGGATCAGGATACGGCGAGTGTCTTTGCCGAAGGGAGCTGGACGGTTCTTGGGGTTGCGAGTTTCTTTCGGGAAAATCGCGCCGAACTGAATTTCTAAGGGGTCATTGCCAACACCGTAAACGTGCTGGTCTGGTAGCGGCTGGGTGTAGCCGGCAAACAAGGTGATGAACTGAGGAACCTTGCGGAACGGAGCGCTGAAATTGAACAAATCAATTTGCGGGCCCCAGTTGCGACATTCCTGAGCTTCTTGGCCCAAACCGCGCAGGTAAGGCACGGTTTCTTCGCCGAAGTAGTCGGAATATTCCTGGGAATAGACCATTGCATCTACGAGAGCTGCCAGACCGCCTTTAGTGACGATCGCAAAATACTTGCTAAATTCCTCCCGCGAGCTCAAACCGCGGCCCAAGAAGTGGCGGGCGGCCAATTCTACAGCGCGGCTGTTGACAAACGGCTCGTAGAATTGCTGGCGGTACAAAGGAGATTTGCCAAGGCGACGAATAAACTCTTTCATCGAGATTTCGCCATTTTTGACCTTGGATTCCAAGTCAGAAATGCTTTGGCTGTATGCGCGGCTAATGTCGCGCTCGAATACTTGGCGGTAAGCTGCTTTGATTACTTCAATCTTTTCTGCCGACGACAGACCGGTTTTCATGACGAATTTCGACCGTCGCTCCGCTGCGTTGAAGTAGATTTGAGGCAGTTGCAAGCCTTGCTGGTCGTTGCTTTCGCGCTGCCGCACCTTGTCTGAAGGTGTCGGAGCTTTGAATTCGGTAATTGCTACGTCGAAATACTGTCCGACGATCGCCGCGGCCTCTGCATTGTTTTTGAAATAGCCCAAAGATGCTGCCTTCATTTCCTGCATTGCCACAATTGTGGCCGCCGAAGAGCAAGCATTTTCGATGATTTCCCGCAATCCGCGCACGTTCACCGAAATAATGTTCGGGTCGCCCGCGACAATTGCGTAGGTGATGTAGCGCAAAAACCAGCTCAAGTCGCGCAGAGATTTGGTCATGTTGCCCGGGCCGTAGCGCGAGACATTGATCGGCTGAAATCCTGCTGGGATTGGGCCGCTGTAGCCGCCACCGTTGCCAGAAAACAGATTTCCCAGCCCCAAGAATCCGCCGCCGCCTGAGCCGTTGCCGCCGCCGCCTGCGCGACCTTCAACGTAGGTGACATTTCCCAGTTTCATGCCTTCAGCGACATTTCCTGAACCGCCACGAGTCGCACCAGCCATAGCCATCACAGGTTCTGCTGGTCTTTCCAAGAATGCCAGCGGGGAACCGCCGGTAAAAATCCGGTTGGCCGCGCGGGATACAATCAGTTCTGAGTTTTGGGTCAGCGTCGCAGAGATATCGATCCGCAGAGCCCCGGAACTGAAATAAGTTGCCAGTTCGCTGAGTTCGCCCCGCTGTAGGAAGCGGTCTTGCTGTTCTGCTTGCGAAATCGTTGCGACCGGTACAGTTTGATATAGTTGCGGACGTGCAACTGAACTTCCGCCACTTGCTTTTACAGTCATTGGATTTCCTTGCTCCCTATCTAAAATCGTTACAGCGTTTGCTCAGACTAATTTTGCCTTTCCCTAGCTTGAGGTTCTGGCCTACTTACTTTCTCAGATTAAAATGTTTTGGGGTTCATAACCCTAATTTGTTAAAAAGCCTGCCGAAACTTATTGTATAGATTTAAGAGACTCTATATGAGAAAAAATGATAAGTTTTATTACAACGAAGGAAGAAGGAAGAAGGAAGAAGGAAGAAGCAAGAAGGAAGAGTGAGCAAGCTAGGTTGTATACACCATCTTCAGGACTTTCTTTCCTTCCTGTGTCAAGGATTCTAGCCGTTATGCTCTATCCTCTGTTTCATTGGGCCTTACTCGAAACTCAAAAAAATTCTCTAACCTATGGAAACTTTGCCTGATATAAGTGCTGCCGTTCGTCGGCTTTACGATACTTTCCCTTTTCCGCCTGATCCTTTGTCGGATGAACCACCACCGGGATATAACTGGCGCTGGAGTTGGCCTGATGCTTACAATTTTTGCACTGGCCAAAAGCCGCAAAAACTGGATGTTCGGATTTTGGATGCTGGCTGCGGCACGGGTTCGAGTACGGATTATCTGATTCACCTCAATCCCGAAGCGTCGGTAACGGCGATCGACCTTAGTTCCGGTGCTTTGAAGGTAGCACAAGAACGCTGTCGGCGATCCGGCGCGCGCGAAGCCGATTTTCGCCATCTCAGCCTGTACGATGCCGATCGACTCGAAGGCGAGTTTGATTTGATCAACTGCGTGGGAGTGTTGCACCACTTACCCGATCCGATTCGGGGCATTCAAGCGCTGGCGGCGAAGTTGGCGACTGGTGGTTTGATGCACATTTTTGTGTATGCTGAGCTTGGTCGCTGGGAAATTCAATTGATGCAAAGGGCGATCGCCCTGCTTCAAGGCAACAAAAAAGGCGACTATCCCGATGGTGTGAAAGTCGGTCGTCAAATCTTTGCTTCCTTACCAGAAACCAACCGCCTTGTCAAGTACGAAAAACAGCGTTGGGCGGGAGAAAATCAGCGGGACGAATGTTTTGCAGATATGTACGTTCACCCGCAGGAAATTGACTACAATATCGAGACTTTGTTCGAGTTAATCGACGCTTCGGGATTGGAATTTCTCGGTTTTTCAAATCCGGGATATTGGCAGTTAGAAAGACTTTTGGGGAAAGCGCCGGAGTTGATGGAAAGAGCTCAGGGTTTGACGGAACGGGAGCTTTATCGATTAATTGAATTGTTGGATACGGAAATCACCCATTACGAGTTTTTCTTGGGCAAAAAGCCGATTCATAAAATTGATTGGTCGGACGATAAGGCACTTTTGGCGGCAATTCCAGAGTTGAGTGTTTGTATGCACGGTTGGCCGAGCGATCAAGTGTTTGATTGCAACTACCAATTGGTCAATTTGTCAAGTGCTGAATTTAAGTTTTTGCAAGCTTGCAATACCAGAACTGTAGGGGAGATTTTGGCGGATGTGGAGATGGGATTGGATGAAGTGCGATCGATCTTATCAAAACAGCTAATTTTGCTCACACCAAGATAATTCGGCGGTTGAAACCGCTTCTACACAAACAAAGTCGGCCTCCGCCGACTAAGAAAAGATAAATATGTCATTGCGAGTGATATCAATTCCGGTTACACCGGAATGATATAGAGGAGACTGCACGTGCCGTCTCCCTACCGACAATAATATTGTAGGGACACTCCAAGAGCCCATAGGTGTCAACTTAAGGTACAACCCATAGTCCGGCAAGGGTTGAAACCCCTGCCTCAAAGCGCAAGTCCTCTAAAAGAGGACTGAAGAGAAGAATTTTCAACTCATTAGTCCTCATAGCGAGGACTTTAGCTATTAGACAGGGGTTTCAACCCCGGTTGGACTGACGGGCCCACAGGCAGACTTGGCGGGCTGACGGCTTAAGTTGACACCTATGCCTGGGAACCAGTTACTCCGTCGAAGTATCCAAAAGGGATTGACAGAGGCCCCCAAATGTGGATACGCTTTGAAATTAGAGGTTGCTTTGCTTGTAGAGGAAGTAGCCCGCGTCGCCCAAAAATCTAGTTGCACTGCCCAAAGCTGCTGGTAACAGCAATGGACAGCTAACCGCCAAACTGATACAAGCAGTCTGGAGGCTAACGGAGTATCTTAACACTCTCTGTAGCCGCCCTGCTATGCGTTGAAATGCGGGGCGGCTGGGTTTTTGGGTTTTTCTAGAAAACCCAAAACCAGGAGAACATAATGATGTCACAGGAATTCTGGCCTGACGATAACGAATCCGTTAGCGGAGCCCTCGAAGAGGATTGCCCAAATGACGACTCAGCAGCAGAATCGGAACAGGATGTGGTGTGTGTAACGGTGACAGGTTCGCCCAAGGGTGTCAGGGAAACCATACTCACTTTGTACCGCCTGGGATTTGCCCAAGTCGGCGATTGGAGTCCCGTACAGCGTGCAGCCAATCCGAAGCAGGTGATGAGTGTGCTGATTCGCCGTCGGAAGCGCAAAGCGTAGGTGTTTGCTCGTTCCCAGGCTAGAGCCTGGGAACACATTCCATGAGGCTCTGCTTCCTGTTTTTGTTTTTGTCCGTTAGCGAGGCAGAGCCTCTGGATCTCGGTTCCCAGGCTCAGGCCTGGGAACCAGTTAAGTGAGCGGATACGATAAAACTATATGTAAATAGAATTTATGAGTTGGCAGGCAATCTTATGTTCAAAAATCTTGTGATTGGTCTAATCTTCACTGCCGGAGTTTTTTTACCTTCTTTTTCTGATAAAAGCGTCGCTACCCCATTACTCAAAGTTCAAAATTCCCTCCCATATCCGGCGGCTGACAAAAATGGAGACTACCGCATAGTAAACGGAAATAGTGGAGTCATGCCTTTTGTGTGGGAAGTCGTAGATCCAGAAGGTTTGAATGTTCGGTGTCAAAATAGGACTAATCAAAGTAACCTAATAGATATGATAGATTTACCTGTTGATAGGATTATGCCAACTGGAGAAAGATTTGAAGCTGTTGGAATTTCTCTTGACCGACGGGGAAAACCTTGGATATGGGTAGGCAGCCATTCTATGAGCAGCACTCGCTGCTGGGTCAGAGCTAATAAGAGTTATGTCACACCATTTCAAAGAATTAATCGTAATATCCAATAGCCTTTATCGCTAAGAAGACATTAGACAAAATCCGCTGCACTATGCTTATGGCGGGTTTTCATTGGATTCATCCGAACTAAATTCGGCAGACATCAAAGCCTGCCTTGCTTTTGTAGCAGATCGCGAGAAAAAGAAGTTTTCCTGTATTTATTAATAATCGTTATAATATCCTTAACAAAGGACTCAATAAATGTATGAAAATTAGAGCAATCATCCATCCCGCAGAAGAAGGTGGCTATTGGGCTGAAGTTCCCGCACTTCCGGGGTGCATTACCGAAGGAGATACTATGGAAGAAGTGATGGCTAATTTAAAAGATGCGATTGAAGGTTGGCTCGATGTTGCGAATAGTCGTGAACCAATTGCCTCCACAGATAAAATTGTTGAAATTGCTGTATAAAATCTATTTCAGAGAAGCGACTGTGCAAAATAGTAGAGCAGAAAGGTTGGGTTTTGAAAAGAATTACTGGCAGTCATCATATCTATGAAAACCCCGAAATAGAACAAATTTTGTCAATTCCAGTTCACCGGAATCAAGATTTGAAAGTTGGAACCTTAAGAGCCTTGATGAAAATAGCCCAGCTATTTGAGGAAGATTTGCAAAGTTTGTCTTAAGTATAATCTATTTTGAGAGCGATCGCCCATTTCCCAGTACGTGAAGCAAAGCTATCCGGTAGGGAATCGCCCCTCTCCTGCAAAGAACAAAAATAGCGATCGATTTCGGGCATTTCACCCGCCGATTTGAGACATTGTGCGGCTGTAATTTCCTTGATTAGTTCCCGAATCCCGCTGTTTGAAATTAATCTCCGGTTTAATCTCTAATATTTGCTTTACTCGATCGCGCAATTCAATTAGAATCACTGCGGCCGCCGCTTCCCCCGGATGTGTAATTATTTTAATAACAATAACAATCTTGGAAGGTAAAAGATGATACAAGCCCACAAACAAAAACTCACCTTTGAAGAGTACCTCACCTATGAGGACGAAACCGACAACCGCTACGAGTTAATTGACGGAGAGTTAATAACATTGCCGCCAGAATCCGAACCTAACAATGCCATTGTCAGCTATCTGTTTTTAGTCCTCGTCAATACTGGCATCCCTTGGCGGTGTATCAAAACACACATCTGCGAAATCCAGGTTCCGATTCTGCGCGAGGGCGACTCCGCTAACCGTTACCCCGATTTGGTGATTTTGCGGCCCGAACACATCTTGCTGACAGCATCTAGGCTAACTATCACCCTTGATATGCCGCCCCCTCAATTGGTAGTTGAAGTAGTTAGTCCCGGTAGAGTTGGGCGCGATCGCGATTACATTAGCAAACGATCGCAATATGCAGCCCGCAACATCCCTGAATACTGGATTGTTGACCCTCAAGAACAGATTGTAGCGGTACTCCGACTAGAATCGGGTGAGTATGTCGAAGTTGGAGTATTTCAAGGGGAGCAAACGCTTGTCTCTCCGACGTTCCCGCAGTTGAATTTGACGGCCCGACAAGTCTTGGGAGGGGAGTTTTAACCACCGATTTGAGACATGGTGCGGCTGTAATTTCCCTGAGTAGTTCCCGAATCCCGCTGCTTGAAATTAATCTCCGGTTTGATCTCTAATATTTGCTTTACTCGATCGCGCAATTCGCTTAGAATCACTGCTGTCACCACTTCCTCCGGCTGAGGAATTGCCTTAAAAACTCTAGCAATCCTGGAAGGTAAAAGATGATACAAGCCCACAAGCCAAAACTTACCTTTGAAGAATACCTCACCTACGAGGACGACACCGACAACCGCTACGAACTAATTGACGGAGAGTTAATAACATTGCCGCCAGAATCCGGCCCCAACAATTTCATTGCTAACTATCTACTATTCACCCTGGCTAGTAGCGGGTTCGTCCCACTCATGCTGATCAGAACACATATGTGCGAAATCCAGGTTCCGATCCTGCGCGAGGGCGACTCCGCTAATCGTTACCCCGATTTGGTGATTTTGCGGCCCGAACACATCTTGCTGACAGCATCTAGGCTAACTATTACCCTTGATATGCCGCCCCCTCAGTTGGTTGTCGAGGTTGTTAGTCCCGGTAGAGTTGGGCGCGATCGCGATTACATTAGTAAACGAGATCAATATGCAGCCCGCAACATCCCTGAATACTGGATTGTTGACCCTCAAGAACAGATGGTAGCCGTACTCCGACTAGAATCGGGTGAGTATGTGGAAGTTGGGATGTTTCAAGGGGAACAAACACTTGTCTCTCCGACGTTCCCGCAGTTGAATTTGACGGCCGGACAAGTCTTGGGAGGGGAGTTTTAGTTGTAGAATGCGCCAAATCGCCTAATTTTTGCCTAAGCTACCTTGGGGCAAATTTCGACTTTGACAGTCATGCCTACTTTGTTGAGCATTGCAATCAGAATGTCAACGGAAAACTGCCCAATTTTACCTTGAGTTAGAGCTTTGATTCGATCGTTGGACTGTTGGAGATGTTGAGCCGTTTGATCGAGATTCCAACCGCGCTCTTTAATCTGATGGATCAAGGCGAGCATTAATTGCGATCGGATTAGTAAGTTATCAGCTTCTTCGGCTGAGAATCCGAGGTCTAGAAAGATATTATCGGCAGCTTGGGTAATAGTATTTTCGCTCATTGTTCCGGTTCTCTTGAATTTAAACGATTTTGTAACAACTCTTGGTAGCGTTTCTGCCCAACTTCAATATTTTTCTTGGCTGTCTTCTGAGTTTTTTTTTGGAAGGCATGGAGCACATAAATAGCTTCTTCAAATCTAGCAATATAGAAAACCCGATAGGCATTTTCTGTCCGAATCCGAATTTCTTCAACGCCTTTGCCTACGATTGACATCGGTTTAAAGTCTGGTGGTTGTATGCCCTGCTGGAGAGTCCAAAGTGAAAAACCGGCTTCTTTTCGGGCATCTTCAGAAAGAGATTGGATTTCTTCGCGGGCAGCGCCAACCCACCGAATCGGTTTGATGGTCATCGAGTTTGTTGAGAATCGAATACTGTGACAATTATACTCAAGTATTGCCTTAAGTATTTTATGTCTTCAGCGCTCTGTGTCGGTTAGTTCAGCCGCCGATTTGAGACATGGTGCGGCTGTAATTCCCGGCGTTAGTTCCCGAATCCCGCTGTTTGAAATTAATCTCCGGTTTAATCTCTAATATTTGCCGCACTCGATCGCGCAATTCGCCTGTAGACACCCCATTTCGTAAAGCAGTTTTCAAGTCAATTTGCCCCGTTTCGTTCAGCAGACAAGGCCGCAGCCACCCGTCAGCAGACAAACGCATCCGGTTGCAGCGATCGCAAAAACACTCCGACATCTGACTGATAAACCCTAAAGTGCCCTTCGCCCCCGGAATTTGAAACACATCCGCCGGCCCGTTTCCGCGCACTCCCGACTCAGCTAACCCGTATTTTTCGTTAATTTGCTGCCGCAATTCGGCCGATGCTACCCAACCTTTATCGCCAAATAAGTCGCCATTCCCGATCGGCATAAACTCAATAAAACGAACGTGCCAATTGCGGTTAATTGTCAACTCTGCCAACTGCAATATTTCCCCATCATTCACACCGGGAATCACCACAACATTCAATTTCAGCGGGTCAAATCCCACCTCATAAGCCGCTTGAAT
>JARCMA010000560.1 GCA_030248405.1 Microcoleus sp. MP8IB2.171 | reverse complement strand
GGAGTAAAAGTCTGTGCGGTAGTCGAGGGTGCGGTTCATTCTCCCGGTTTGTTCGGGTGACATATAGGCTAATGTGCCTTCGACTGAGTTGGGATTGTTAAATTGCGGGTTTTCTTTGTTGAGTTTTGTGGCAATGCCGAAGTCAGTGAGTTTGACTTGTTTTGTTTGCGAGTTAATTATGATGTTGCTGGGTTTAATGTCTTTGTGAATAATGTGCTGATAATGCAGATATTGTAATGCTTTGACTATTTGGATGGCGATGTTTAAATTTGCTCGCAGACTCAATGTTTCTTTTTCTAGGAGTTGGGCGAGGGATTGGCCGCCAAAGTCTTCTAAAACCATTCCTAATCGGTGGTCAAATGTTTCGAGACTGATGGCTTTGACGATTTGTTCGCTGTCTAAATTTTGGCGGATTTGATATTCGTGTTTGAGCCTGGTAATGGCTTCGATGGTGGGGTATTCGGCTTTGAGGACTTTCAGAATTGCTGGGGGCGAATCTGTCGGTGTTTGTCCGCGATAGATTATTGTTTCGACGCCTTCGTGCAGAGTAGAAGTTATTTGGTATTCTGATAAGGTTAACATCACTTAAGTTAGAAATTACAGGAGCTAATTATCATTAGATTAACACTACTTAATCTTAATTTTGTGTGATTCCGATCGTGTATTTTGCGATTCGCAATCACAAGGAAGATACACTAAGTGAAAATGTGGGCTTGGTCGTTGGTGTCAACAAACATCTTAAATGTAATCTCGGTCTTGTGTTTGAGTCCCGAATGCTTTCGCTGCACCGTTTTTCAGGGGGATAGGAGCGATCGCACTCCGCCTCAAACAGCAGGATATGGAAGCGATCGCACTCCGCCTCAAACAGGCAAGTGAACGGGTTCTCAATCGCTGACTACCGTAACTTCACAGATAGTAGAAATAGATTCCGGTTCAGGCAAAATACGCACGCGGGCGAATTTTAAACCGCTAACTCCTTGTTGTGATTCTACCATGCCCGTCTGAACTTTTGGCTCAACCCAACCTTCGCGAGACAAGTAGCGCAAGTATTGCTGATACTCTTCCCACTCCTCCTCGGTGGAATAAACAACAGTCAACATCCCCGACTGGGTAATTCGCTCTTGTGCGTCTTTGTCCACGGCTTTTTCGATCCGCTTTTTGACGAGTTCGTAGCGGATGTCGCGAGTGCCTTTGACATCAAACATTTTTTCGGTGTTTTCGTTGTGAAAAATGTCGATCGTGGTATTCTGCACTAAGACTAAATGTGCGAGTTCCATGTCGATTTGAGACTCGGCTTGCAGGCGAAAAACTGTGCGACCGCAATCGCAAATTGCTCGCAGTTGTTCGTACCGCAAACTGTGCAGGTGAAACTGGCTAAATTTGGAGTCGATCGATTTTCCTACATAAATCATGTGATCGATGCCGTCGGTGCATTCGATGTCGCAGTAGTGGGGCAAAATTTGCTGCATTTTTTCTTGCCAGCGGGCCCAGGTTTCTTGGAGTTTGGTGCTGATTAGGTTCAGCATTTGATCGTAGCGGATACGATCGCCATAAACGCAGTTGTGTTCGTTTTCACAGGCGGCTCGGTAAGCTTCAACGGCTGCTACAACCCTGGGCCCGCACTGCACAAAATAGTCAAAATACACTTCTAAACGCTCGTTTAAATATTCGGCTGCTCGCACCTCCATATCGACTGTGACTTTTTCTTTTAAATGCTCGATGTAGTCGAGCAAGTCGAGCCGTAGTTGCTCGCCTAGATGGGTAGTTTGTGTTTGGCAAACGGCATCGGCTATGGCTAAACCTAAGCGGAATTGTTCGAGCAAATCTGTTTGAATGGCTCGGTTTCTTTCGTCGCTAGAACCGCGAATGTCGGAAATTCCGTACAGCGGGTGAACGTCTGCAAATACGATCGTCTCTTGGGGCAGTCCCCAACTGCGCCTTTCTGCTTCTTGGGCGAACCGCCACTCGACTGCGGGATGAATGTTGTGAATGTGGGTAAACCGCTGCTGAATGGCTTGTCGCAGTGCTGCAATGAAGGCGGGAATGAGTTCTTGGGCGTGTTGAGCGTCAATGCCGTTGAAGTGGTTTGCCCGATCGCACAACAGCCCAACTACGCCCAAAATCCGCTGCCCGCGCCCCTCGCGAGTGATAGATTTGACCACCAGCGGTACTAGCAGCATCGATTGAGTCCCCATTTTACGCAAAGTTCGATCGCACTCGGTGCGGCATTCCCGGCGCAAGTCTGGGACGTTCCAAACTTGATTGGCTGCGGTAGCTTTGAAGAAGTGAGAAGCTTCTAGGGATTCCATTGAATAAATAATCGGCTGCAAATGTTGGCCGTCTTTGGAAACTAATAGCTGTACCTGTTCGCCGTCGGGGCGCATTAGCAAAGTGCCGTCAGCATTAAAGAGCGATCGCAAACAGTGATCGATTCTCTCAAATTTGTCAGGGCGCAGCATGGAATTGCGATCGATCAATAACTGAGTCAGCCGCCGAATTTGCTCCTGTACGGTGACATCAAAACCTTCTAGCAGCAGCAAACCTTCGACGCGGTAATTATCCAACTTTAGTCGATCGGCTAAATTTGCCAGTTGATTGGGCTGCATCAGCCAAGCTTCCCGTTCCGCCACAGGCATTAAATTTAAGGGAAGATCCGTAAATTCATCAATTATTGAGTCAATCCGAGTAATTTTCAACTGTTCCGAACCCAGCCAAAATTCAATAAATTTGGGTTCGCGGTGTTGAGTATTTTTCATACTCGCCGTAACAGGTTCATCTAGTACACGCAAACCGTCGAGATCAATTTGATAAAACCGCTTAAATACCCAGTGCAAAAGGTGACGGCGGTACAATTGTTCTGCTATTTTGGCATCGCAATCCTCGAACAATTCCAGCAAACTGATCCCAGTTTCTGTAAACCAACCGTTATTAGATTGAGTGACCAAAGGGGTTCCCTCCCAACCGGCCAAGCGGCAAAATGCCGCGTTAGCGTAACGCATGGCAAAAGTTCCCGGTTCCATGACTGCGATTAAAACGCGACGATCGCCGAGAAATTGAAACAGTCGCTCTAAATCTTGTTTCCACGTTTTCAAGCGTTCAATTTCAGCAGATTGACTGGGTACTTGAGCCGTCAAAGCTTCCAGTAGCTGATCGACGCTTGGTTCGCTTGGCAGATTGTCACTCTCTTCCTCTGTTGGAATGATACCTTCGGTTGGCAGTGATTTTACGGAGTTGGTGTTGTTTTGATGGGAAGACGATTTAGGAGTAGACATATGTAAAACACCTGAAAGCAGTGGATTTTGCCAAAAAATGTCAGCGATCGGGATTTATGGCTTTGTAAAGAACTTAGATATGGTTTGTAAAGTTTGTGTATAGGTATCGGAAACTGGGTGTTCTCTCTGGCGATCCGCCCAGCCACTTTTACTTTTTTTCACAAACAACCTCTCAGTCTCGACGTTATAGGTGATATTAACGTGTTTACGACCTAGCGGGTAACACCCATTATAAGCGGTGTGCTGTAGAGGATAGTGTCAGCGACTCATGGTATTTGACTCAGAGGCGAGATATATAGCAGTTTTGGGTTGAATGAGGAACAGCCCCGGTAATTGGGAATAGGAAATTGGTAATTGGTAATTGGTAATTGGTAATTGGTAATTGCCAATTAATTACGAGTGTTTTTTTACAGAATAAAAAAATTAAATAATTAAAATTAATTATAACTTGGCAATGACAAAAATAAAATATATAATATATCTAGCAGCATTTGTAAAAGGACATACTTATGGCTTTAACGCTTAACAATCTCATCGGTGATCTGACTGGATTTCCTATATTTGCTGGCGGCGGGCCACGTTTTTTGGGATTCGGTACATCAGATGAGATTGACGTAGAGAATGGAAATTTGTCATCTTTTCCCTGGGGAGTTTGGGGACTAGATGGCAACGATACCATAGCAGGTTCTTCGGATTCCAACGAACGGCTGTTAGGAAATAACGGGGATGATATTATCGGCGGTGGCGGCGGAAATGACATCATTTACGGCGGGAAAGAGAACGATCGCCTGGATGGAAATGATGGCAACGACCTAGTTAGGGGCGACGCCGGAAATGACCTTATCTTTGGAGGGTTTGGGAACGATATCCTCCGGGGAGGGCAAGGAGACGACGATTTAGACGGCAATGAGGGCAACGATTTCTTAGCGGGCGATCGGGGAGTTGACGTGCTCACGGGAGGCCTCGGTGCTGATATATTTGTGCTCAGAAGCAACGATGAAGCATTTGGTATAAATGGAGCAGATGTCATTACCGATTTTAACTTTGACGAGGGCGATCGCATCGGTTTGACAGACGGTTTAACAGAATTAGACCTTTTCTTTGAAGACGACAATTTGATTGCATACGATAATGACGGAATTATCAACGACATGGTGATTGAAAACATAATTACCGGACAGATTGTGGGGGTAGTTTTAAATACCAACAGCTTTGAACTTACTGGTGCATTTGAACAATCGAGTCCGTTTGCATTGGCAGTTAACGGTTCTCAATTCCAGTTTTTAGCTTAGTTATTTGTAGGGAATTAGACGGGCGATCGGGCTAGTTCCTAGTAGGAATACGGCCGTTTTGGGTCGGACACGGCACTGCCGTGTCCCTACAAATAGCGTTAACTTTGCAGAATTGATATTAAAACAGTTCTCCATTTAGATTTTTTAGGCTAATCTATACGAAATGTACGAAATGTCATAATAAAAATCGCGATGGTCTGAAAACCTCAAGCGTTTCGGGTTTTCAGAAATTTCCTTTTAATCTATACTATTCGGAGCATAAAAAATCTTAGTCTTCGGCAATTACTTATGAATAGGGGTTATTCGCGGTTTGATTCCCTCACCACCATCCTAGCAGGAACAGTAACGGTAGCAGGAATAGTTATCTTTGCAGCAGCACCAGTTTTTGCAAAAACTAGGCAAGAAATTGCTCAAGTAGCGATTTCTGTCACCGTTCAAATTAACGGAACAACTGGTAGCGGGACTGGATTTATTATTGCCAAACAAGGCACGACTTACACTGTACTGACAGCTAACCACGTTGTTGATGATACTAAAGCTACCTATACGATTCGCAGCCATACGGGAAAAGACTATCCAGTAACCAGTTTTAAGCGATTGCAAAAAAGCCAGAATGAGCCGGATTTAGCAGTCGTAACATTTAACAGTACAGATTCTTATCCTGTTGTTACTCTCGGCGATTCTGAACAAGCGACAGTTGCAACAGAAATTTTTGTGTCTGGTTATCCAGGTATTCCAGAGAGCAGAAACTACCAAAAAGAGCGCAATTTTGAATTTGTACCGGGCTTCGTGACCAGCCGGATTTCAAGTCATCCCCAAGGGTATAATTTGCGCTACAATGCTGTTACGAAAGGGGGGATGAGCGGCGGGGCTGTATTTGATACAGAAGGGCGTGTTGTTGGGATTCACGGAGAAGGCGATCGCGATTACGATCGTGTCACAGATAGGGACAGAAAAGTTGTCACAGGTTTAGCGGATACTAAAACAGGATTTAATTCTGCAATTCCTATCAATACCTTTATAGCTAAATTGTCAGAGGCGGGATTAAATCGTTCTGCTCTTTTGGTGAATACTTCTACTGCGGCGAATGCACCTCTGAAACTGAACAATCCGCCCGATGCTAAGACTTATTATGTTCGGGGTTTAACTCGGTTTGACAAGGGAGATTTGTCAGGGGCTGTTGCCGATTTTAACCAAGCAATTCAAACTCAATCTGATTACGCGGAAGCTTATTTCTATCGGGGACTTGCTTATTCCGATTTGAGACAAATGCCCAAGAGTATCGCTGATTATAGCAAGGCGATCGCCCTAAATGCCGGTTATGTTGACGCTTACTACAATCGGGGGCTGGTTTTGTCGGCTATGGGAGATAAACCGGGGGCGATCGCCGATTATACTCAAGTCATCCGCTTGGATAGAAACTTTGCAGCAGCTTACAACAACCGAGGATTAGCACTTTCGGACTTGGGCGATCAAAAAGGAGCGATCGACGATTTCAATCAAGCGCTGCAAATCAATCCCGGTCGCGCCAACACTTATTTTAACAGAGGATTGGCGCTGTTTCGCATCAATAACGATCGCTCTGCCTTAGCTGATTACACCCAAGCAATTCAACTCAATCCCAATTATGCCAAAGCTTATGCTAACCGAGGAATTACGTTAGTGAGAATGGGAGATAGGCCAGGGGCGATCGCAGATTTGCAACAAGCTGCTCGTTTATTTAGAGCTCAAGGAATGAACGATGATGCTCAAAAAGCATTAGATTTGATTGGTCAATTGCAAAAATAGCCCCACCGAATGTAATTCGGAGCTACACAAACAAAGTCCGCCGATTATTACTAAAAATCTCCTTAGTTCTTTAATAAAGCCCCACCGAATGTAATTCGGGGCTACACAAACAAAGTCCGCCGATTATTACTAAAAATCTCTTTAATTCTTCAGTCCGCGCACCATCCGGACTTCGTGTGTGTAGTAGCGGTTTCAACCGCCGAATCCGAGCCGATTATTACATCCTTCCCCTAAAACCTCACCGTCACCAAAATCACCCGCCGAGGCTGATCTTCCGCTTCAACAGTAAACTCAACACGCCCAAAACCTTTCGGCCCCGGTTCAACTAAATCGTAGCGAGAAGTCACCGTCCCCGCTGCTGTGTCATATTGAGCAAAAACAGCACCAGGATTTCTCCCAGCAGACGCATCGCTATCACCTCCCCATGAGCCCCAATCATCCAATCGCGATCGAGTTGGTAATAGAGAAGCTGCGATTTCTGGCGGTGTTAATCTTTGGTCTGCTAAGACTCTTTGAGCGTTATCAATCGCGCACATTGTCGGCCCAGAAATTTTGGCATCGCTATATTGACCTTCCCACTTTTGTACAAATCCAAAACCGACATTCGGGCCTACTTTATCCTGTCTTTGCCTGCCCCACAGCCGACTGGTATCGGCAGCAAAATTAGAACCGCTGCCAGTTACGGCTAATTCGGTTCTTTTGTTGGTAAAATTGCGATTTACAAATTCTTTGTCTGCCGTGCGGATGGCGCTGGCGGCGGCTGATTCTATTTTATTGCTAACATTACTATTTCCTTGTATTATGGGTGATAGAACGCCGGGATAGCCTGTGCTCCACAATATTTTTGAATACCGCTGAAAACGCGATCGGCTGATAAGGCACTAATCGGAAATTCTAGGGAATAAGCCTCGGCGGGTTTGGGGAAGAAAATGCCCGATGTTGCGGAAGCAGCAAAAGAAGCTCCACCCCAGATAATGATACGATTAAATTGACGGCGGCTAATACTCATAATTTATCGACTCCCTGGAGAGCTTGCCCCCGGCTCAAGATTAAATTTGAAGAACTGAAATGGTCTAGAAGCCCAAGGGTTGTCCATACAATTTTGTGCTGTGGAACAGGAGATATCAATCGATAGATTTTTACCATTACTAACATCTACCAGCATTGTATTGATCCTCCCAGGTTTCCCCACCTGAGAAGCTACTTGATTTCCATCTACATAAACCTCGATTTTGGGTGGTGAAACCCGATCCTGATCCTGATCGCTAACTCCATACTCCAATCGGAGAGAAGCACGGCCGCCTGGAAGTTTACAAGTCCAACCAGCCTCGCGTGTACTCATAATACTGGTGTATATTTGTCTGCCTATGGAAATATCCCTACCTTCCCTGCCAAAATTTTGTAGTCTGCCACGATTGTCAACCTTACCCCCTGTAACAAGACATTTCAGGTCGAGTATATGGATGGGGCGCTGGGCCTGGGCCACTTGTGCACCAACAGTCCCTAACATCACACATAACATCCCAGCGAGGAACAAACCACTGAGCCACCGAACTCGCTTCATAAAATATCTTGCCAAAACTTTAATAAACAACTATAAAGGATGAGCTGTGTAGGAAAAGTCCTGACTTTTGACAGATGACCAAATCTAAATTGTTTCATTTGTACGAATTGTCAGGTATAAATTGCGTAAACTCCAGCGTCTCCTTTATCTATGGATATTGCCGCAGCTTTAAAACTGGCAGATGACCTAGTTTTTGTCCAAACGGGAAAGCGCTTAGATTATGTGCAAGAAGCTATCCTGCGGGGAACTTTCAAAAAACGCACCTACACGCAAATTGCTAAGGAAGTTTACTCTAGTTCAAGTCATGTGAGAAATGTCGGTTCGGAACTCTGGAAAATACTTTCTGAAGGATTGGGCGAAAATATTACTAAAGCTAGTTTGAAACCAATATTAGAAAATGGGAAGTTTTATAATTATCAATTTGCTATTGTTGAAAATGTAACAGGTGAGAATATAACAGTTAATAAAAATGTCAATATTTGTTCTAAAAAAGCCCGATCGCCCGCAACTCACCAAAACCCGCAACCAACAGCCAAACAGCCCCGCATCGACTTAGGCGACGCACCGGAAATCCTCACGTTTTACGATCGCACTTC
>JARCMA010000559.1 GCA_030248405.1 Microcoleus sp. MP8IB2.171 | reverse complement strand
GTTAAAGCCACCGGTTTGTTGGTTGACAAGTCTGGTTCGATGGAAAGTGCGATCGAAGTTGGCAAGCGTCTAGCTGCTATGATATCGGGCATTTCCGACGCTGCGCTGTTCGTCTACGCCTTTGACACAATGCCCTACCCAGTGGTAGCAAACGGCAGCGAATTGACCGATTGGGAGCGCGCTTTCAAGCACATTCGCGCTGGTGGCGGCACTAGCTGCGGTTGCGCGGTGGAAGCAATGCGGATTAAGAAGCAAGTGGTTGAGCAGTTCATTATGGTAACAGATGAAGGCGAAAATTCTGCACCTTATTTTGCAGATGCTTATCAGAATTACTGCCGCAGTTTGGGGGTAATTCCTGATGTGGTGATTGTGCGAGTTGGCGCTTACTGCGATTATGTTGAGAACCAATTGAAGGACAAGCAAGTGTCAGTGGAAACGTTTACCTTTGCGGGTGATTATTACTCGCTGCCGAACTTGGTGCCGATGTTGTCTCGCCCTTCGCGGCTGGAGTTGTTGATGGAAATTCTGGATGTGGCTTTGCCGGTCAGGGATGACAAGTGATAGAATGGGATTGCCCGTCAGTTATGCTGGTGGGCAATGCTCATTCTCTAGGAGTATTACTGTGCGATACCTCAAATCTAAACATCTGTCAGCGCAAGGTAAAAGGTTTAATGAGAGGGTGAAAAATGCTAGTCGCAAGTTGATTTATGTCGGTGGTGAAATCAGGTTTCAATCCGAGATGGATTTGGAAGATTATATAGATGAGAAATTCGAGGAAATATTTCCATCCTTACTTAAAATTAAAAGGCAGCATACTGCACAAATGCAGCGATGCGATTTATTATGCTCTACAAAATCTGAAAATCAGCCTGTAATTATTGAGTTAAAGAATGAAGAAGACCGAGGATTAGTTTCGCAGCTAACTCGCTATCGAAAAGCAATTCTAAGCACTAAGTCTTTTGACGATAAAATTGACTATTCATTGCCCGTAAAAATGATCGCGATCGCACCGGGCTTTCATAAAGATAATTATACAGATAAAGAAGCATCAAAATTTGAAGATGATTTGGATTTTTGGGAATTTGCCGTAGAAAACCATAATAATTCAGGCAAATTTAAACTATTAAGTCAAATTTATGAAATTTCTTACCCTGTATTTGGGTTGCCAGAAATTTATCCTAATTTAGAGAGTAGCAGTTTACCTGCTTTTACTTTCAATTTTGTAGGTAGGCTCCACCTAGACTATCATACAGATTTTAAAAAGTTGCGAACGTTGTTTTTGTCGCAGCCAAAAGTAAACGAAATGGTTAGTACCACTTACAGAAAAATATTGTATGGAACTGGGGATGGAGAGAACCACAAAAAACTGGCAGAAATAACTAACACTACTAACGGAATCGTTTTATTTCTTTGGTTGCCAACAGCAGTTAGTAAAAACATCAAAACACCGGTAACTCGATTTGGATTTGTTTTGAAAAAAGGAAGCAACCCTTTTTCTCCCAATTCTTCTATAGAATGGGTTGTTTGTACCAAAGATACTATCAACTTAAAAGAGCAACCTCAACCTAATACATATTCAGGAATGACTAGACATGGAATGTTAAAATGGTGCCAACCTAATATGTATTTGGTGCAATCTACAGTCGGTCATTACAACACTTTTTTCTTACTTTTGTATCTTCTTAAAGGAATTACTCCACCTATTGATAGCACTACTAGGGAATGGTGGGAAAATTACCAAAAGGAGACACCCACTAATTTAGGATGGTTTATAGACTTAGCTATCAAAACCTGGAATTATCGCATTAAGTAATAGTTTTATATTAGGCAGAGCGATCGCGCTTAAGCTAAACTAGAATTATAGTCAATCAAACAGGTACAACCTCATGGCTAACATAAAAACTGATCTTTCCCTCCCTGATTCACTCTATAACCAAGTATCCATCCTGGCAAATGAGATGCAGATTCCTGAAAAACAACTGTTTATTCTAGCAATAGAAGACTACTTGCGTCGCCATCATCAACAAGAACTTCTCAAAAGCATCAATGAAGCCTATGCAGATGGACTAGATCCGTCAGAAAAAGTTATGCTGGAGGGAATGCGTCAACATCATCGATATTTGGCAGACACAGAATGATAATTTGTCAGGGAGATATCTACTGGATAGATTTAGGACAGCCGATAGGTTCGGAACCCGGTTATCTCCGTCCTTATGTCGTGATTCAAAACGATGTCCTGAACAGTTCCCAAATCAGAACTGTAATTGTTTGTGCATTGACTACTAATCTCAGACGAGCTAAGGCGATGGGTAATGTATTACTTGAAGCCGGAGAAGCTAATCTAGGAGACCAAAGTGTAGTGAATGTGTCTCAAGTTTTGACAGTAGATAAAGCTTTCTTGGTAGATAAGATTGGCAGAGTCTCTCAGGATAGAGTCCGACAAATTCTAGCAGGGTTAGCACTTGTAACTAAGCCAATGGAAATAGATTCAGTAAACAAGATGAGTGAGATAGTAGTACGATCGCACTTTACTCCCAAACATCTCCCTCAATATCCTCAAGCGACAACTTTCTCCCTATTTTCAATTCTTCTCTAGTTTGCTCGATAATTTCTAGTAACTCTGGATTAGCGATGGATGACACTAACTGGGAATCTGTCGCAGCCAAAGCCGCGCGCAGCTTTTCCGAAGTCAGTGCAGGATATTTCTCTAACACCTGCTGTTGAGTCCATCCCGCAGCAAAGAGCCCTAGCAAAAATTCTACAGATAATCGAGTTTCTGGTGCTGCTGGTTGATTTGTGGAAGCTTTCGGGTTTGGATGAATGAGCTTTCGCCAGTCCATTGTTTTATTTAAACGATTGGGAAGATTCCGCCGATTATACTGTATTTGGGCACAGTAGAAACACGGGCCTCGTTGACTGACTTTGTAACACGATACCGCAGGTCATACCATTTTAGATTTTAGATTTTAGATTTTAGATTGGGAATCACTGATGAATTAAGGGTTTTAAGCTTGGCTAGAGTCGCATTTTTGGGGAACTGGTGTCATTTCGCGATTTTGCGATTAAATTGTTATTACGATCGCAGTACAGCACTTTCTTATAGACTAGAGTAATGGGGTAGCGACGGGGCGATCGCTCTTTTTCCTTTTGTCCGTTTCAATACCAAACCGCGCTCGCACTAAATCTCAACCCACTGTCTAACGAACTGTGCAACCCACTGTGCAACCCACAATACAACTACTTTAACTTCTTAAAACTATGGGAAAAAAGACGAAAGCCAAAAAATCCCAGGTCAAAAAATCCAGTTTGCTCTGCCAGCGACTCCAAGAAGCTCTCGATCGAGGCAGTAAAGTTTGGATTAAAACAAATAATAGCAGTTTCGGCGGCATCCCGATTAATTTGTTCGGGGAGTTTGCGGAACTTTTGGTGATAGTTCCCCCTAACGAACAGGCGGAAAATATCGATGCTTACGGACAAGTTACTTGGCTGATTCGACTCTCTGATATTATTGCACTTGCTTACCCTACTGAATACTGGTCTAAAGATAGATTAGAAAGTTTGCTGCCACCTGATGCAGTTACTTCCGAAGTAGGAGATTAACTGCGTAGGGTGTGCATTGCGTACCCTAATTTTAGCTGAGTTGTATTTGGTATGGTGTGCAATGCACACCATACATTTACTATTTTTTAAGCTTTTTTAGCAGCCAACATATACACCTCTTACACCGATTTTTATCCGTTTAATTAGTTGTTGCAAGCTGAAAGCTGGACTTTACAGTTGCCGCCATCTAGTTCGCTGCAACCTGCGAGAGCTTGAGCTTCTGCTGCTGCTTTATCGTCGCCCCAGCCCGCACCGGCTCCTCCTTTGCCTACTGCGATCGCTCCACAATTATTACTATTAGATGTCAGGGGTTCGCAGTCGTTCGCACCTCCGCTTTGTTCATTGCAGACGGCTACTGCTGCGTTTAGTGCTTCTTTCTCTGTAGCATGATCCCAACTAATACCAGTGGCGTCAGAAGTCGGAGAATAAGCAGTAGCTCCATAGGTGTCCTGAGCTTTAGCTACCTGGACTGAGCCAAAAATAGGAAGTGTCAGAGCTGTCACTACAACCAACTTAGAAAATAGCTTTGGCAGCATATTTACTTGAGATATCTATAAGGTTAAATTTGGAGGCTTGCTCAATATTATATTAGGATATTGATTCGTGTCAAGAGGGTTTACAAATCTTTAGGATTGCTTAAATTAAAAGTACGTTCTGTAAAAAAGAGTAAGATTACGGAGGTCAATTCAGTGGCAGATATCCGCAAAATTCTCAGCCAAATCGCGGCCCAAGAAGCGCAGCTACTCGATACCCAATTTCTTGCCCCCTGCGTTCGGGGAGGAAGGGTGCGGACAAGGATAGGTGGCATGACTTATCTGTTTCAACCGCAGCCGCAAAACTTTGAAGGATGGGCTATTTTTGAGCCTGTAAATGAGAACGTTGCTGCTGTAATTGAGGAGCCTATTTTGCCGCAAGTGGCAGAGTATTTGCAACTACTCATGCCGATTCGCTTGCATTTGGCTTGCGTACTACAAGGGCAAACTTGGCTGGCTTATCCGGTTAATGAATCTGATGCTAAACAGCGCACTGGTGTTGCTGAACCCGTACCAGTCCATTTAGTAACTAAAGGCTCGCAGTTCGAGCCGATTGTGGCGCGGTGGGACGGTGATTGTTTGTGGTTTGAAGAAATTGACAGGCGCGCCGATCCGCTGCCGTCTGAGAAGTTGAGAATAGCTTTGAAAAAATTGATTTTACCTGAAGAAGTTTGCTTTAAAGGGATGACGCCGGAAATGCGAACTGTTTACGAATTGGTCTCCCGAAATATTAAACATTTAGATCCGAATGTGCAGGCAGAACAGCGCTTGCAGCGGGCTTTGAAGATGGGCGGCGGGGAATTGCGGGATTTTTGCGATCGCAAAGATTATTGGCTGGTTGAATGGACTAGCGGCAGTGGAGAACATCATAGTTCTGCGATCGCCAAAAATGACTTAACTGTGATGAGTGCTGGCATTTGTCTCAGTGGCTTGGACAATGATTTCGACTTGCAGTCATTAGTCGGAGTCGTCGAAAATCGATAAAAATCATCAATTCTGTCAACTATCAACTGTCAACTGTCAACTGTCATGAGTATATTTTTTCACGAACAACTTTACAGAAGTGCCGCAGTCATGTCGCAGATCAAAAATTTCCCGGTAACGGTGTGCGGGGCGGGTGCTTTGGGTGCGAATATTACAGAAAGTCTGGCGCGATCGGGCTTTTGTCAGTTAAAAGTCATCGATCGCGATCGCATCGAAGAGCGCAACCTATCCACTCAACCCTACTATCGATCGGATATCGGCGCATTCAAAGCCAAAATTCTCGCCAACAACCTGTACCGCGCCTTGGGAGTCAGCATTGACGCGCACTCAAAGGAATTGACACCCGCCAATGCCGATCGGCTGCTTGCCAACAGCGCCGTTGCGATCGATACTTTTGATAACAGTGTCGGGCGGCAAGCAGTCAAGGATTACTGTGCGAGTGCCTCCCTTCCATGCGTACACGTCGGATTAGCTGCAGATTACTCCGAAATAATTTGGAACCAACACTATCGGGTTCCTTCAGCCGCGAATGATGACGTTTGCGATTACCCGCTGGCGCGAAACTTGGTAATGCTGACGGTTGCAGTTGCTTGCGAAGTAATTGTTACCTTTGCTGCTACCAAACAGCAACAAAATTTAACTTGCACGATCGGAGATTTTGCAGTAAAGCCACTTATATTGTAGAATGTCGGTTGACTGTTGCCAGAAACCCGGTGAATCAAGATTGGATGCCCCCATCCCAGAAACCCGGTTTCTCACCCTCAAACAATCGTCCAACTTGCAAAAAACGCTTGAAAAATTAACAGGGAAAGTATGGCCGGATCACAGACTTTTTATTATTTACTAGCAGTTCTCGCCCTATTAGTTTTGACGGGCACAAGTAGAGCCAACTATGCAGCGGACTCGGAAGTTTGCTACACTAATGATTGCCATCGACCAGCAGTGAGACACCATAAAAGGATTTTAAAATGCGGCTCGAAAGGGGAAGATGTGAAGAAACTGCAAAAGTTGTTGAACGCGCGGGGCTTGTCCTCACACCCGATCGTAATTGATGGCGTGTTCGGCCCGACAACTCTCACAGCAGTGAAGAAATTTCAGCGGCAAGCTCATATTCCTGTAGACGGAGTTGTGGGAGGCAAAACTTGGGACAGACTGTTTGCTAGTTCCTAACTTTAAGCACCGCACAACAAAGGTTCCTAAGTCATTATTGCTAATCATTAATCGCCGTGGTTTGTAGTTGCACATATAGCACGTTTTGTGCAACTACAGACACAGAAGCTTTAATCCAAAAATCAATCGCATACTAGATTGCTAATGAATGAAGTTTTAGATTTTTGGTTTGGTCGATCGCACTCTCCTGAGTTTGGCAAAGTCCAAAAAAAGTGGTTTGAGAAAGATGCGGACTTTGATGCCCAAGTGCGAGCGAACTTTCTACAGCAATACGAACTAGCAGCCTCCGGTCAACTCGACTCCTGGCAAGATTCCCCGGAAAACTGCCTAGCATTAATCATACTGCTCGATCAATTTCCGCGCAATATGTTTCGCGAAACAAGCCCAGCCTTCGCCACAGACAGCAAAGCCTTAGCCGCCGCCCAACACGCTGTTAAAAATAACTTCGATCGCCAATTGCTGACTGTCCAAAAATGGTTTATTTACCTGCCTTTTGAACACAGCGAAAACTTAGAACACCAGCAAAAATCTGTGGAATTATTTCGCCAACTAAGCGGCGAACCTGACAGCGGTTCAGTCATAGATTTCGCAATTCGGCATTTAAAAATAATCGAACGTTTTGGCAGATTTCCCCACCGCAATCAAATTCTGGGACGCGAAACAACTCCCGAAGAAGCAGAGTTTCTCAAACAACCAGGTTCGGGATTTTAGAAGACCGGGCGGTTGAAACCGCGTCTATACAGACAAAACCCGCCTCCGCGGGTTGAAGAAAACCGGGCATTTAAAAATAGGCGATGTTCTTCAGTCCGCGGAGGCGGACATCGTTTGTGTAGACGCGGTTTCAACCGCCGTCTCATCTAAAACAAGTCCTCGCCCGATTCTCAGCCGCGATACTGAACCCGATAAATCCGGTTATTCGCTTCCTCAGTAAACAGCAAACTCCCATCAGGTAAAACCAGCAAACCAACAGGCCGCCCCCAAGTTTTCGGGCCCGACGGATCTGTCAGAAAACCAGTCAGAAAATCCTCATAATAACCTTGAGGGCGTCCAGTTGCCGCATTAAAGGGTACAAACACGATTTTATACCCAGTTCCGGCATTCCGGTTCCAACTGCCGCGAAACGCCACAAACGCGCCGTTAAAAAATCTTTTGGGAAATGTTTTTCCGTCGTAAAATTGAAGCCCCAAAGCCGCCGAATGCGCCTGAAACAGCACGTCCGGCATTAATGTTTTAGCTGCTAAATCAGGTCGATCGCTCTTACCGTTTTTGACAAGGCGCGGGTCGAGCAAATTCGGCTTAAAATAAGCATAAGGCCAGCCATAAAACTGACCTTGACGAATTCTGGTTAAGTAATCCGGCACCAAATCATCTCCCAAACCATCCCGTTCGTTGACTGTAGTGTAGAGTTGATTGGTTTTTGGGTGAAAATCTAATCCCACCGGATTTCGCAAACCAGAAGCAAAAGTTTGCTGGTTCTTGCCGTCCAAATTCATCACTTGAACAGAGGCCCTTGGCAGCGGTTCTGCATCGGCATTAGACTGGGAGCCAACTGATACAAAAAGCTGACGGTTGTCCGGGGAAACCACAACATTTCGCGTCCAGTGTTGGTTGTAGCCACCGCCCGGTAAATCGGCAATTTTTTCACCGCTACCTGTCAATTGTTCCTGTCCTTTTATGTAAGGGAATCGGCGGACTTCAGCGGTATTTCCGAGGAAAAAATATCGATCGGCAAAAGCCATACCAAAGGGAATATTTAACCCGTTTTGGGCACTTGCAAAAGTTTTGCGAACCTCAGCAACGCCGTCGCGGTTGGCATCTCGCAACAGCGTAATCCGATTCTGCCGGGTTTCTGTTACCAAAACATCGCCTGTCGGCGTCAAAGCCAGCCATCGAGGAGCGTCTAAATTGTCAGCAAAAACGTTGACGACAAAGCCAGGAGGCACTCGCAGGAGTGGCGATGCGGGAATCGGTAATACTTGAGGAGGTTTTGAGGCGCTTTCGCTGGCTCCTGGCTGCGGCAAAGTAGTTGCAACAATGCGGATTGGCTGCGGCGAAAGCGGTTTGGTCGGTACAATTTGATTTGTCCCAACATTTGCCAGCGGTGCACGGGAGGGAATTTGCGACAGGGGGCCGTTGTCGCCCACACCAGGGGCGATCGCATCTGTAGCTCGATCGCACGCAATCACCGGCAACAGCAGAATTAGCAACAAGAAACGCAGGTAATACATAGCAGCCATTTCTCAACAATTGCTGGACAATTCTATTATTCTAACTGCTATTAAACAGCTAAGCCACCGCCGGCGCGGTGGCTTAATTCCATTTACTGATACCAGTTGTAAAAAAGAATGCAACTGTAGACCTGTGATCTAAACCTTGAACTCGATCAGTCAATCAATTTTAGATTTTAGATTTTAGATTTTAGATTGAAGAAAGCGACCCCACTGATAACTCCGAGGGCTTGCGATCCGGATTCGAGCTTTTTTCTCGCTCCACGAATGAATCACGCGGCTGGTGACCACATTGCTTTTGGTCATTCCCAATTCTCTAATCAAAAATCAAAAATCGAAAATAGTATAACCTCGCTCTACCAAAGTCCTCTCACAGGAGCCGGAATTGGACGGGGAGCCGGAATTGGACGGGGAGCCGGAATCGGAGCCGGAGCCGGAGCCGGACGAGGAGCCGGACGCGGTGGCGGTTCTGGAGCCGGACGCGGTGCCGGTGCTGGGGTTGCGGGACGAACAACCGTTGTAGCTACCACCTTATAATCGGGGATCACCGCGATATTTTGGATCTGAGATCCGGCGACGGTGGCTCTGACTTTCATTCCCGGTACTAGACCAATAATTCTCAGGACGCATCTTTGAATCCTGAGAGTCCTGTACGGCGCGCTTTCTTCGCGAATAGTTACTACGTCGCCGACAATACTTTTGACAAAACCGATAATGGTTCGAGTGTTTGCTGTTGTGGTGATCTGCGTTTGGGCTATTTGAGTTGCAGGGTTAGCCATCGCAGGATGTACTGAAACCGCCGAAATTAGTACCGACAGGGTTGCACCTGTCAATAATTTGATCTTCTGAAGACGCATTGAAACCTCACATTAACTACTATTCAGGGTCGGGTTTGCTTCCGCTGCGCGAAAGTCCCAACCTCTATACCTAATCCAGTTTAATCCCCAGAGTAGGAAATTTATGAGAATCTCAAAAAAAGATTATCGAACAAGTATTGAAAGACT
Source organism: Microcoleus sp. MP8IB2.171 (assembly GCA_030248405.1). Taxonomy (GTDB): domain Bacteria; phylum Cyanobacteriota; class Cyanobacteriia; order Cyanobacteriales; family Microcoleaceae; genus Microcoleus. The sequence goes on along the minus strand of JARCMA010000559.1, from coordinate 5,843 downwards.
AAATTTTACATCATAAGTTCCCGATTTACAACAAGTTCAGCGGTTTGCATCTCTAGAGTGTTGCCGTGATATATTGAGTTTATTCGATCGACCTTAGCAGTTTTTTTCCGCCAACCTAACTGTTGCTGGGGGGAACTCTACCCAAAGACAGATTGTGCTTGCCGGATACAGCAGCGCCATAGTTTGAATACTCGATCGCCAGTCGGTCATGGCTAAAAAATCAAATTAGTCGGAGGTATAATTTAATCATTATTCTGGCAATATTTACGCATAAACCGGGTTTTCTCACGACATTCTATTGCGTAACTCCACTGAGCCCCTTATAAAAACCTTGTGGTTTTAGTATTATTGCCTAAGCTTTGTGTTGAGTTACAAGTTATCAGTGGTGGAATTTTAACTAAAAACTGTGCAGCGCAGTTGCCGTCAAAAAGCCATCTCAAAATTTTTCTGATCGGGTGCGATTTGCGGATAATTAGATAGGAACTTTGTAGGAACTGCTGGTGAGGAATTTAGCGAACAAAACAATGGTGAAGAGCAAATTTTTGTTTAACAAGTTAATTGTACTGAGCTTGAGTGCCGCCGCGCTGTCGATCGGCCTACAGCAGCAGGCGACTGCCGAACTGGTGGCTAGTTCAAGTAATAGTGCGATCGCAGCGCAGCGGCCCACATCCGAGACACAATTGCCGAATCTCGGAACCCCAGAACTGCCGCCATTGGGAGAACCATTTCGTTATATTCCCCAGGAACCAAAGCCTGCGGTAAATCCTATTGAGGAAGTGCGTTTAGTGCTGAAATTGCGAGAACGCCGCGTCTATGTTTACCGACAAAATAAGGTGCAAACCAGTTTCCCGGTTGCTGTGGGAAAAGGCGGGTGGGAAACTCCTACAGGCAATTTTAAAGTTATGCAAATGATCAAAGATCCAGTTTGGCAAAATCCTTGGACAGGAGAACTTATTCCTGCTGGGCCAGACAATCCATTAGGGAGTAGGTGGATGGGGTTTTGGACGGATGGCAAGAATGTGATTGGTTTTCATGGTACTCCGAATCCAGAGTCGATCGGGGGGGCGGCTTCTCACGGTTGTGTCAGAATGTTTGATAAAGACGCACAGGCTTTATTTGAGAAAGTCGCAGTTGGCACACCGGTGATAGTTGAGCATTAGTTGTGATCGAGTAGAAAAATATCAATTCCCGGCGATTGAAATCGCGGCTACAAAAACAAAGTCCGCCTCCGCGGACTCAAGAATCTCTTAGTCTGCGAAGGCAGACTTCGTTTGTGTAGTAGCGGTTTCAACCGCCGAGTGATTAAGGGGCTGTGGTTTCAACCGCCGATCTATAAAATGGATAACAAACCCTGATTTGATATTAAATAGATTGCTGATATTTTTCCAGCAACTCCGGGATGTAATCGTAGCCATCAACACCGATCGCCGGAATGATATTCGCTCGACTTTTAGCCAAAGATTGTTTAAAAGATTCCGCCCCCATTTGACCCCGCAAAATTGTCAACAAACCAGCCGATTGACGCCACTCCATCGCTCCAATTTGCTCCAAAGTATACATCCCCAAGCTACCCGCAAATATCGCTTTTTCTAGTGAGTTGATTCTGTAATAAGCTTGAGCCAAGTAAGCCAAATTCAGACCTTGCAAATATAAATCCCCTGAGAATTGAGCTGCTTGCCAACCTTTGAGCAAATATTCGATCGCACCTTCAGCATTTTCCAGGGCGATTTTAGCAATACCGAGACTGCTGGAACAAAAAGCTTGACTTTGCCTGTCCCCCAATTTTTCCGATAGCAACAAACCTTGTTCCAAATAACCGATCGCACTCTCATAAACCTCCGGTTCCACCTCCTCCAACTGCCGCGCTTGAAACACTTCACTGTAACCCAAATTAGCCAGAGCATTTGCCTCGCCTTGTCGCTCTCCCGCTTGTCGTGCCATAATTAAAGCCCGCTGGCTGTAATTAATCGCTTCCTGATAATTTTTTTGAGCAACATAGTTGCGGCTGATGTGATTGAGATTGGCAACTTCGCAAGCTTTGTCTCCTTCGGTACGGGCAATTTCCAGCGCTTGCTTGTGCAGCAAGATCGATCGCTCGTAGGCCCCAGCCGCCTGCATCGAATAACCCAAAAGCGTCAGAATCCGAGCTTTCGCTTGAGTGCCTTCAACTCGCCGCAGCGGTTCATCTAAATAATCCAAAGTATGCCGCAGAGCTTTACCATCAAATGAAGCAAAAATTCCCCCGTAAAGCGGAAAATATTCTCGCTGAGAAAACGCGCGCAAAATTTGCAAAGTTACTTGAAAACAAGCATTTGCCAACTGCTCGCCGCTCTTGGTAGAATTATTAAACCCACTAGCTAGCTGACTCCAAATTACCGCAAAAGTAATGTAAGTAGAAATTGATGCCTTTGTTGACACTTTGGAATCATAAACTTGCTTATCAAACCATGTCGCCAACGCCCGTTGCAAGCACTGCAAAATAATCGCCACTTCCACCAATGTACCAATTTCTACAGTAGATTGCTTTGCTGCAAATTCAACTATAGATTCACCGATTGAAATAGCGTGCAAAAGAGCGTGAGGCAACGGACTGTTAACCTTTTTTGCCCAAAAAGCCCAAGGCCCATTTTGTTCGGGACTGCCAGCGAATCCTAGCTGCTGCGGCTGATAAATCCAACCGACGAGTTCCGGTTCCAACCGCTGCCAAGATTCTAAACCTTTGGCAATACCGGCGGTAATTTGCTGCAAATCTCGCTCGGTTTCGGGATTAGTTGTTTGCAGCATTTGTTGGTGCAGAGATTTTGCCAATTGCTGCAATTGAGCGAGAGTCAGCGGATGTTCTTTATTGGGATCGATTACTTGCAATATTGCCAGGAGGCGGCCGTTGGATTCGGCGGTAAGGATTTGTTGGATGGAAGATGCAATTTCGCGATCGACGCGGTTATCTTTCTGCCAGCGTTCCCATTCTCCTTGGATGGTTTTGAGCGCTCGCAGGCTGCGATTTGCCTTTGCTTGTTTGATTTCGTCTTTTTCATTCCTGAGTTGATTTTCGGCGGCATCAAGGCGTTCACCGAAACAGCGTTCAAAGATTTCGCCAGTACCAGTGCTAATGTCTTGCACCAGCATTTGATAGACTTGTTCTTTAGAGCGAATTTGACCTTTGAGGGTGATTTCGACAATTTTGTCGATTAGGGCTAAGTAGCGATCGCGCAATGAGGTAGATTCAGGCATAATTTATTTTTTGTTAATAACTTTTTATTGACACCGCTTGCAGCTTGTACCATTTCATGCTGCTACTTAATTTTACAGCTCATCTGGATTAATGCCCATTGCTCGCAGTCGATCGGCCAAACGATTTGCTCGCTGTCTTTCTGATTCAGCTTGCTGCCTTTCAAATTCCGCTTGCTGCCTTTCAAATTCCGCTCGTTGGCTTTCCAATTGGGCTCGCTGCCTTTCAAATTCTTCTGGAGTCAGAACTAAATTGCCATTAACATCATACCAACGCAGCCACAACCTTTGATTTTGCAGGAAAAAACCTTCCCACAAACCCAAACTTAACTGTATTTCCGGTATCCAAAATCGAGAACCTGTTAACACTTGTTCGCGGTAACGGTTGCCAACTAAGCGAAATACTCTCAATTGGTTGTTGTATTTGCTAAAAACAAAGTAATAAGGAATCTTCAAAATTCTCTCGTAAACCTGCCACTTAGTCGGCGGTTTGTTTGGTGTCGATTCTGTCAGCCCCAAATCTTCATCTTCCGTACCGGGTGACAGAAATTTGATCGCGATTAAAGGAGTTACTGCTTCGTCCCAAATGACGTAACTTTGGCGCAAATCTCTGTCTTGGTAAAATCTCGAAACGCCGACAACTAAATACCAATCGGGTCTTTTGTACCAATTGAGGTGGTTGGAGTCGTAGTATAGATTCAGAGCGCTGGCAGAGAATACCCGATCGGCTGGATAATTAGAGGGGAGGCAGCTATCGCACAAAAGTTGTGCTTGCCACCGATGATATTCGTCAGGCAAACCGGGTTCCTCCGGGTCTTCACTGGGTAGATCGTACATCGTCGGCAGCACTTTTGCTTGGGAAGATTGGGAGTCTGGTATGTACATTGTTATACAATTATCCCTGCGAGATGTTAAGGAGATTCAGGCATTGCGGTAATTGTTACATTATAACGCGATGTGATTTGTTGTGGCAGAACGTCGCTATCCTTTGCACCGGAAATTTTTGCTAAATATTTTTTGCTAAATAACGAGCGCGCACAGCTTTTCTTAATAAAAATGATCACCTCGCTCCGAGGGTTAGTTTGAGTTTTTTTTGGAGACTTATCAGGTATTTTAGTATGTAATGTAGGTAACATTCTTAAGTGCGAACACTCAGATTTTTGAGTCTGATGGTGCGCCGAATTCGATCGACAAAAAAAAATGACGACGGGCAGTAAGAAGAGGTTGACATACACGAGCTATTTGTGGTAAGTTAAGTGGAATCATTTATTATACATCTGCTACCCAATATCTGCGACACAATTAGTGGTGGCTATGCCAAATTTTTGGTGATCACAGAAGGCGTTTTGGGTCAACGGTTAGACGGCTATACCCGGACTCAATTAAGACTCTGTTAGTATCTTTACTGTTTACATCTACTGATTTTGAGGTAACAAACAATGAAAGACTTAATAATGGGTTATGCAACAAACTGTAAATTCGATGATTTCTACAGGTTCGTTGTATCCACTCGTCAGCATTGTGATCCCGATAAAGTTGATATTGTTGTGTTTATTAATGCATTAGGGGATGAGTTCGCAAAGGTAGCTCTAGAAAAAAATATCACCCTTATACCAGTTGAAAATGTGTGGAAATGGGTTACTAGCTCAAAGATCCTAAATCTCATCTATCACGCAAAGATGGTGGGACTGCAAGCTTTAATTCGACTAAGTTCAGGCTCTAACCGTACCTACTTAGAGGAGGATTATAGGAGTACGGTTGCCAATTGGATTCATCCACTAGCAGGTCGGTGGATTACTTACCATACATTCCTTAAGGTTAACTCCAGTTATCGAATGGTTATGACTTCAGATGTGCGTGATGTTGTTTTCCAAGCTTCTCCCTTCGATGACTTAGACTCTAGTAAGCTTCACGTTTTTGAAGAAGCAGGTATTTATTTTGGAGCGCCAACTAAAGAAAATGTAGATAGTGAATGGTTGAGTTGTGTTTATGGAAAAAAAACTCTTGAAGAACTGTTGGGAAAACCTATACTCTGTGCAGGGACAGTATTAGGAGGAAACCATCTCATGATGCAATTAATTGAATTAATGGTGTTGGAGGCTGAACGCCATCGTCGTAAACCTCTAGATCAAGCAATGTTCAATAAGGTGATCAACTATGAATTTCCCAGTAACCAAACGGTGAAACATAATTTGAAGAGTGGTTCCGTCCTCACACTGTGTGGAGATTATGAGGGAGTTTGGGAAATTCACGATGACAAAGTGATGGTTGACGATCGACTTGTTCCTGTTATACATATGTACGATCGCGATTCTCGGACTAAGGAATTATTTCTCAGCAAGATTCCCAGTCCACAGAAGTAAGCTGTAACCGGATTTGCTTAGGAATTATGTAACTGGCTTACCTTAATCCGACTCTGCGATTTTCTCAAGTCTGGGTTTAAACCCCGTGAACGGTTACATCCGTGGTGTTCTAGTCGATGAAATTCTGTAATCGCTTCGCAAGTTGAGTTAAACTGGGTGCATCTCACTTTGGCGAGTATGCCAAAAAAGGGTTAAAATGAAAAAGCTAGTAAAATTGCCAAATAAAGATGAGGTAAAGAAAATGACACCCTC
>JARCMA010000070.1 GCA_030248405.1 Microcoleus sp. MP8IB2.171 | reverse complement strand
ATTACAAAGTGTGTCTATAGCTTCTAACAATGGTGAATTTATCTTAAAATATACTCACCACCGATGAACAGTGTTCAATAAGATGCGTTCCCCCTGATCCGGCCGCTTGTGCCACAGAGTGTGATGCACGTCATAATAAAGGTTCATGTCGGTGCCGCTAAATATCTCAGAAGCTGGATAATTCCGAGGTCGAAACGTCAGGCTCAACAACTGCGGCTGCAAATCGTGAAATTCGTCAGGCAAACCAGGTTCCTCCGGGTCTTCGCTGGGTAAATCGTACATCGTCGGCAGCGTTTCTCTGGGCGATCGCGGCGGATCGGTTTGCGGCACAGGATATTTAAAAGGCAACATATAATATTGAGAAATGACTGCATTTATGCTAACATCACGGGAGCATCCCAATGAGAGCTTTCACAGGAGTGCAAGCCCCAGAGCTAGAAGCGAGATATATCGGCTTTGCTGTGCGGGACGGTCGCACTCCTAGAAAACGATTTTAACAAAATCGGGACGCTCCCTTTTCTTCCTCTCTTCTGTGAAGTTAATCTAAAATCTAAAATCTAAAATCTAAAATTGACTGACCCGAACTTCTGCACTATGATCGACATTCCTCAACTGATTGCTCAAGAACTTTCCATTCATCTGTCTCAAGTCAATAATGCTCTGGAACTTTTCGCCGAGGGAGCAACTATTCCGTTTATTGCCCGCTACCGCAAAGAACGCACGGATTTGCTGAATGAAATTCAGTTGCGGGACATTTCCGATCGCTTCACCTATCTGACGGAAATTGAAGACCGCAAAAAATCGATTTTAGATACGATCGCCTCTCAGGGCAAACTCACTGAAGAACTGCAAGCGAAAATCGAATCATGTTTGCAAAAAAATGAACTAGAAGACCTTTATCTGCCTTACAAACCAAAGCGGCGGACGCGAGCGACAATTGCTAGAGAAAAAGGTTTGGAACCGCTGGCAAGTTTTATCAAATCTCTAAACTTACCGACGGCTAAACCCGCTGATTTTGAGGCGGAAGCAGCTAAATACATTTCGGAAGAAAAGGGCGTTAAAACTGCAGAAGAAGCTCTCAAAGGTGCTGGGGATATTTTGGCGGAGGCGGTTTCCGAACAAGCTGAATACCGAGCTTATTTGCGAGATTTTTTGATGAAAACAGGAGTTTTTGTCTCGAAAATTAAAGACGATTTCCCGGAAGGAAGCACTAAATTTGAAATGTACCGCAATTACCAAGTTGCAGCGAGAAGTGTTCAGTCGCACAATATGTTAGCGCTGTTTCGCGGGGAAACGGAGGGGGTTTTAGATTTGGACTTAGCCTTTGATGAATCGGCAGTGATGGCTTATTTGGAAGGTCAGGAAATTAGAACTAGGATACCGGAAGTTAAAGAGTTTTATCGATCGACCTTGAAGGATGCTTTCAACCGACTGATGAAGACTTCGTTGATTACGGAAGTGCGATCGCACAACAAAGCCCTCGCCGACATCGAGTCGATCGCCACTTTTGAAACCAACCTCCGCGAGTTGCTGCTGTCGGCGCCGGCGGGAATGAAACCCACATTGGCGATCGATCCGGGATTTCGCACGGGGTGTAAAGTTTCCGCCCTCGATGAAACCGGGCAATTTTTAGAATATCAAGCAATTTTTCCCCACCAGGCGGTCGGTCAAAGACAGCAAGCTGGTAAAATTGTCAAGCATTTGATTGAAAAATATAAAATTGAATTAATTGCGATCGGCAACGGTACAGCTTCCCGGGAAACAGACGAATTTGTTTCGGAAGTTTTGGCAGAAATGGAAAGAAAACCGATTAAAGTCATGGTGAATGAATCCGGTGCATCGATTTATTCAGCAAGCGATGTGGCGATCGCCGAATTTCCCGACCTCGACATCACAATTCGCGGCGCAGTCAGCATCGGAAGGCGCTTGCAAGACCCTTTAGCCGAACTTGTGAAAATTGACCCGAAATCAATCGGAGTCGGTCAATACCAGCACGACGTTGACCAAAAACTGCTCAAAAAGAAACTCGACGAAACAGTCGAAAGCTGCGTTAATTATGTCGGAGTTGACTTAAACACAGCCTCCAAAGAACTGCTGACATTTGTATCGGGAATGACGGCAACAGTTGCCAAAAATATTGTCAATTACCGCAACGAAAACGGCGCGTTCAAAAATCGTCGCCAACTGCTGAAAGTTCCCAAACTAGGCCCGAAAGCTTTTGAACAAGCAGCCGGATTTCTCCGCATTCGCGGCGGCGAAAACCCCCTGGACAATACAGCAGTTCATCCAGAAAGTTATCCGGTTGTGCAGGCGATCGCCAAGGATTTAGACTTGCCGCTGACAGGAATAACACAAATATCGGAAAAAATTAAGACTGTAAACATCAAGAAATATGTCACGGAAAAAGTGGGTGAACCGACACTCCGAGACATTATTTCCGAACTAGAAAAACCGGGAAGAGACCCGCGCGCCGAGTTTAAATATGCCACTTTCCAAGCAGGAATCAAAGAAATCTCCGACCTGCAAGTTGGGATGGAATTAGAAGGCATCATCACGAATGTAGCTAACTTTGGAGCCTTTGTTGATGTGGGAGTGCACCAAGATGGTTTGGTTCACGTTTCTCAATTAGCCGATCGCTTCGTGGACGATCCGAAACAGATTGTCAAAGTCGGACAAGTTGTGAAAGTGCGGGTTTTGGAGGTGAATGAGAAGTTAAAGCGGGTTAGTTTGACGATGAAGCTGCAAGAAAAACCGCAACCGCAAAAGAGCGATATTCGGCTTCCGACCCCGCGTCGGCGTTAAAACAAGGGCTGATCATAATTGTTTGTAGTAAGGACTTTAGTCCTTCTTGACTAAACGCCAGAGAGAGGACTAAAGTCCTCACTACAAACTTTATCTTTTCTTGCTAGCTTTCCAAAGTGCCGCCGTAGAACTAACAAGGATTGTTTTTACTTACCAGAAAGAATTGGTTTAAAGCCGGAACCCTTGTAGGGAGAAATTAAAAGAAGATTATTCATTACTCCAATCCTCTTCCTTCTTTTGTCAAGTGCTGTCAACTGTCAACTGTCAACTGTCAACTGTCAACTGTCAACTGTCAACTGTCAACTGTCAACTGTCAACTGTCAACTGTCAACTGTCAACTGAATGAACGATTCCCAACATTTAAGACACAGAAAAAACCACTGCCCCGACTCGTCATACCGGGCGCGGTAGAGAGTCGAGGCAAATTGGAAACAACGATCGCAATATTTGATTCTGATTGCCCTGGCCATTGTTACTCAGTTTCAAACAATAACGGATTCTTGAGGACGGGCGAAAATCATGCGGCCGGCGCTAGTTTGCAGGGCGCTGGTGACTACGACTCTGGCTTCACCGCCGACATAGCTGCTGCCTGCTTCTACGACAACCATTGTGCCGTCATCCAAGTAACCGATTCCCTGAGAGGGTTCTTTGCCTTCTTTGCGGATTTTTAGTTCGATCGTATCTCCCGGCAAATAAGTGGGGCGCACCGCATGAGTCAAATCGTTGATATTCAAAACCGGCAGTTTTTGGACGGTAGCTACTTTCGATAAGTTGTAATCGTTGGTGAGCAAAATGCCGTCGATATCTAAAGCAAATCGGACTAATTTCGCATCGACTGTGGCAATATCTTCGTAGTCTGCCGAGTGAATTTGAATCCGTTCTGGATATGTTTCTTTGATGCGGTTGAGTACATCTAAGCCGCGGCGCCCGCGCACTCGCTTTTGATCGTTGGCGGAATCAGCTACCAGTTGCAGTTCTTGGAGAACGAATTGCGGGACGATAATTTGACCTTCGAGGAAACCTGTTTCTAGCAAGTTTTCAATTCGGCCGTCAATAATGCAGCTAGTATCGACAACTTTGGCACTTGCTGGTTTGAAAGTACCTTCGGCTACCAACACCGTGTCAAAGCTTTTGGGGTTGATCAGTCGCAAGAAAGCGCGGCCGTGGGTGTCGGTCAAACTGACGCCTGTGAAGCCGAAAATGACGCTTCCCAAGACGGCGACTAGAGGTTTGATGAAGCCGAACTCGCGGGGAATTGGCAGCAGGAACAGCGGAGCCAGCATTAAGTTCGCTACTAGCAGTCCGATGATTAAGCCGATCGCCCGCGTCAGCAGCATTTCCACTGGCATATCGCGGACTTGTTTTTCCAAGCGCCGATAGGTTGTTTGAGCCACTAATCCCATCACGAAGCCGATTAATGCTCCAAACGAACCTAGTACAGAACTTAAACCTTGTATATTTGTAACTTGCTCCAGCAGATTGCTCGGCAGGAGTTCGACTCCGTAATAGCCGATGCCTCCGCCTGCGATTATGAATGAGATTATTATGATTGCGTCTAGCATTAGTTCTAGGTTAATGAATTTATTCACATTATATCTTTGCAGTGCTGATACTTGTTTTCATGCTTTGGTCGGATATCGCCCTATTTACTCAGGGATTTTCATAAACTTATATTTCGCGGTTGTACCCTTTAGGGGATGTGCCAGGGAGTCGATCGGCATTTACCATGCCCCGCCAAAAGCAGGCACAAGGTGCGAATAGACTGCCCTGCGGGCTGTTCGGGAATTGTGGCCGAGCAAAACCGGTACGAGGT
>JARCMA010000558.1 GCA_030248405.1 Microcoleus sp. MP8IB2.171 | reverse complement strand
TTGCTTTGCCGACGAAAAACTGAAGATAGGTATAAAGGGGCGCTTAAAAACCCTAATCCATTCAAAATCATCGCTTTCATTATTTGTCCAGGAGTTAGCATCTCTTTTTCTTTGATACCGACTTGTTGATTCACTAATTCTACCAGTTCCATTTCATCGATAATTCCGGCTATTATTCCTAAATGATCTATGTTGAGAACTTTAATTTCGACTGGGGGCTGATTCATAAATTTTTACACCTTGGTTGCTGACTCTATTATCTAATTTTAGCAAAACTTGAAATCTTTGCTAGGTATTTATTTCAGGGTTTCATGCCTCCAAATTTAAAACTATTAAATTTGGAGGAATATCTGCGGAATGTGGGTTATAAGCAACAGTTTCAGAAACAGAAATTGTGCTTTTGTTTTTGAAAAACGCAAAAACGTGTTTCTCAAGTCCTAAATATTTAGCGAGAGTAGCAGGCTCGATTTTCCGGCGCTTGTACTCGATAAATTGGTGAAACAGGTCAGAAACAGAGATGGATTCTTGTTTCTGGGGTTTGTATTTTGCCAGAGATGGGTCAAAATTCCCACTGGTCATGTCAAGTTCGTAGCGTAGCGGGGCGGTACGCCATCGTGCGCGCTTTGATGGAAGCGGCTTTACGGTTGACGATCGAATCCGGCAAACCGAGATATAGCCAGAAGCGTTTCCCCTCCCATGACCAGGCAAGCCGTAACCGATCTTTGAAAACTTCTATATTTACTGAGCCTTTTGGCATATCCCAGATTTATCGCAGATTTATCGCACTTTCTGTCTGAGTATGTCACCCTTTGTCAGCCCCTTATTGAGAATGCGTAACCTACGATTTATCTAGTAAAAATAATGGAATCCTTAGTGTATAAGGATTCCATCTATCGGAGCGGCGGGATTTGAACCCACGACCCCTACTACCCCAAAGTAGTGCGCTACCAAGCTGCGCTACGCCCCGACAGCTTTAATAGCTTAGCATAGAATTCCCGAAAAAGTCAAAAAACTTTTAAAACTTTTGCGGCCTGCACCAAAGTCGGAACCGCAGCCGCCGGCCAAAAACCCTCGCCGCGACGGCCAGCATTCAAGATCAATTGCACACTGTAAGCTTCGGGATAGCCTTCCACCTGCACCCACAGCAAATCGCTTTCGGCTTCAATGGCTATTTTTTCCTCGTCCATTAACTCAGAGGCCATTTGACTCATTGTGCCGGCTAATTGCCCCAACAATCGGCAAAAATCGTTCAACTCAGCCTCCGTGAGTTCGATCGCCCAACCGTCGCCAGCCACCAAACCCTTAAACTCCTCCGCCTCCGGGTTCCATCCCAAACGCCATCCGCTACCAGTCTTAATTACACGTTCCACCATTGAGGGTTTTTAGATTTTAGATTTTAGATTTTGGATTTTAGATTAGTAGGACATACCCATAAATACGAAATAAACCGGGTTTTTTACCTGTGTTAAAGGCTCACAAGTAGTATTTCCGTAAAAAACCAGGTTTCTGCATTCCTGAGTATTAAGGTGCCAGCAACTTCGCATCTCCCGGCTGCGGCTGCGGTATCTCCGGCGAATTCGATCGCCCTTGTGGTTTTTCCCCCGCCGCCGGTGTGGGCCCACGCCCGGAATTCTCCGTAAAAACATCAACCAAAGCTTGAACCAAAGCATCCCGCTGTGTTCTATTTAACCTTTGAATAGCAGCACGATCCTGTTCCATTGGATTTGATCGCAAAACGTCCTTTCCCGGATAAACGCTTTCCACCAAATAATCGGGAGTCGCCCCCAAATAGTCAGCTAAACTTAACTTCCAATCAAAGCGGTAATTGGGCGGCCGTCCTTTGACAAATACGTGATATCGAATCAACCGCCCGACTAAAGTATTGGTGGGATCGACTTTTCCAGTTTCCTTAGAAATGTAGTTATTCTCGATCGGGAAATCCGGCAATTTTTCGTACACAAATTTCCACGCATCTTGCACCCTAACTTGTGGCGGTGCAGATTGTTGAGCCACCCGCTGCACAGAGGCATACTCAGAACTCCGCAGCAGCGAAGGTTCCAAAGCCGACATACTCAGTTCGCCGGATTCCAATACCCAACTCAAAAGCGTGAAAATCGCTACACTCAAAGTAACAAACAGAAAACTTAAGCCCTGCTTTAATCTATTCACGGTTTTGACAAAAATTTGAAAAATAGAATAATTTCATACACTTAGCTGCACGCAGATGTCCTAGTTTATAATTTTAGGATTTACGCTCATCAACCCGGTTTATTAGAAAAATCCGAAGTTTCTTAACGAGGGAACTAGGAATAAACCGGGTTTCTCGTCCCGTGCGCCCAAGTCTAGTTTGAAAAAGTTTTGAGTTTTGAGTTGACAAAAATTGATCGCAATTCACCACTCAAAACCCAAAACTCCCAAAGTCTAGATGTCTCCGATAATTTCCGGCTGAGTCAGTTCGTCCGACATCTCAAATATCGCCCGCATTACAGGTTTCATCATTTGATGGTCGTCCATATTGTCAAAATCTTCATAGCGACGCCGTTTTGCGCGGTTCGCCACCTGCACCGTAATCCGATAGCGGTTGGATGCACCGTTAATCAACTCTTCCGCGCGACGGGTTAGCTGAGTTGAATCGAAGGGTGGACGCTTATTAGCCATGAGACTCCCTACTTTATGTAATGTTACATTCTAGTCTAGTATGTCAAGATTCATAATTTATTAACTGAGTATCATTGCTTATGCAGGCAGCAACAGCCTATTCCTTTGGTAACTTGCATCGGGGAAATTCTCATCCCCTGAAATTGGTTGCTTTCGGCGACAGCTTAATCTACGGTTTCGGCGACGGTGTAGGCGGTGGCTGGGTGGAAAGATTGCGGCGCCAGTGGATGTTACCGGAGAGTGCAGGACACGTTTTATACAATTTGGGTGTTCGGGGCGATCGCACGTATCAAGTCGCCCAGCGCCTCGAAAACGAGTTTCGCCACCGGGG
>JARCMA010000557.1 GCA_030248405.1 Microcoleus sp. MP8IB2.171 | reverse complement strand
GTTTTATTAAGCGCTTTTTTAACCGACTTATTTTTGAGATCTGTAAAGTCGGAACCTTCTCTCTCCAAAATTTGTCACTACAACTATATACTTAAATTGCTGAGTGTTGGCAATACTCCGAACATATCTTTACTATTTCTTTGCAATCACCTGCGAGTTTTCACGCAATTTTAAAGTTTATGTAAAGTAGGGTCTACGTTTAAAAAACTTAACAATACACTCGATATTGATTCTAGCATTTTACTCTTTAATTAAAATGTATTTTTTGTTACTAAATATAGTTGAATTTTAAGTAAAAATACGCACAAAAGCCCTCATCAAATATTTCCCTCTGCTGAAAATCTTGTGATTTGATGGGTGGGGTAGTCCTGCTGTGGCTACCCCTGTATGTGTGCTGCTACTAGGCGCGAACAATGCGTTCTTTTTTGCTGCCTTCAAAGCCACGAGCGTCCCCAACATCGTAGCCTCCTGTTCGCAAGCGACGGTCTAAATCGCTGGCTTCGGGAGAAGTTTTTGCCGCTTCTTCGATCGTCACTCTGCCTTCGAGCACCAGTTTGTAAAGACCCTGGTTGATAATCTGCATTCCTTCGTAAGTATCATGTTCCATTAATCGGAAAGCTTCATCATCAGCACCTTTCATCAAGTAATCGTGCATGGCAGGTGTATTCACCAAAATATCGTGAACTGCTACCCGACGGTTGTCAACTGTTGGCAGCAAAAGTTGGGCAACTACCGCTACTAAAGAATCGCAAATTTGAATCCGCATCGCCTGTTGTTCCTCGGGCGGGTAGAGGTTCAACAACCGATTAATAGCATTAATTGCGCTGCGAGTGTGGAGAGTTCCCAATACTAAGTGACCAGTTTGAGCTGCTTGCAACGCTGTATTGATGGTAACGCGATCGCGCATTTCCCCGATCAGAATTACATCGGGGTCTTCCCGCAAAACTGCCCGCAAAGCCTGCTGAAACTCGTGGGTATGCAAGCCGACTTCCCGCTGGCTGACCAAGCATTTTTTAGAGGGGTGAATGAATTCGATCGGGTCTTCAATTGTAACTACGTGCTTCTGCTCCATCTGGTTGAGATGGTCGATCATCGCAGCTACTGTTGTCGATTTCCCCGAACCGGTAGGCCCCGTAACCAATATTAATCCCTGCGAACGCAAAATGATATTTTTGAGAACTTCTGGCAACCTCAAGGAATCGATAGTCGGTATTTCCAAACTAATCAACCGCAATACTAGGGCACCGCCACTGAGAGAATCAAAACAGTTTAGCCGACACCGCACGAAGCCAGGGTAAAAAATTGCTGAATCTAATTCCTTGGTAGTTGCAAACTGTTTTCGCTGTTCGGGGGTGAGAATTTCGGCTAGGTAATTTTCAAAAAATTCTGGCGTTACTTTAGGGTGGGTGGTTGCTACTTGCATCACGCCACGAATCCGAAATCGAGGTACTTGGCCGACTCGAATGTGAATGTCGGAAGCACCGGCGCTATGGGCATCTCTGACCATTTGTTCGATCGTACTGATGGGTGTCTCAACAGACCGCTGGGCCGCGGGGGGCGCACTCGGGGCTGGTGCAGGAGGCGGCGCGGGAGTTGCAGCCAAGGGCGGGGGCGGAGGCGGTGTTCGGCGGGCTTGAGCCTCTGGTCGAAGGGGTGTAGGATTGTTTAATGGGTTCATTTTTTTGTCTCCAGTCAATGTAGATTTATTGCGAAAAAATGCCCGATTTCTAATCTTATCGCTCGCAGCTAATTCGGTGTTAAATGCTGAGAATATTTTACAATTAGGCTTGATGGGGCGATCGAGTAATTAACAATTTAAACTCCTATGAACATCGGTCACAAAATCGCCGACTGGCTCGAAAATCGTGCTGTTACCCCTGCCTACGCGGGTTGGCTGCTGTCGGGGATGACGGTTTTCTTTTTTGGGTCGGCGACTAATACAATGTCTGGGTGGCTGTACGTGCTCAGCGGTGGGGGTTTGGCGCTGTTGGGGGTAGCGGCGGTTTTGCCGGGAAAATCGCTCCGTTCCTTGGAAGTCCGTCGCCGGACGATCGAACCGGTGAGTGCGGGCGATCAAATCACCGTTGAACTAGAAATCGAAAATCGCGATCGCCAACCTAAGACTCTGTTGCAAGTAGTAGACATCTTGCCGTTTGTATTGGGAGAACCCGTCGTCCGCCCGATCGAGGTTATAGAGCCTAACAGTACATACAGGGATACATACTATATAGAAGTCCGGCAGCGCGGTATTTATCGCTGGCAAGATGTGCACTTGAGAACGGCTGCGCCTTTAGGGTTGTTTTGGTGCCGCCGCAGCCGTCCGGCGAAAGCGGTGGCGGTTGTCTACCCGCAGGTTTTGCCGTTGAGCACTTGTCCTTTGATCGATCGCATCGGTCAAGAAGACAGCCCGCAATTTTACAATCGCAGTCGATCGCAAACTGCTACCGAAGGCCTCACCCGCAACCTCAGACCTTACCGCCACGGAGACCCCACCCGCCTAATTCACTGGCGCACCAGCGCCCGCTACGGAGAACTGCGGGTGAGAGAATTAGAAGTTGCCGCCGGCGGTCAAGAAATTATTATTGCTCTCGACAGCGCTGCTTTGTGGGAAGCAAAGGAATTTGAACGAGCCGTGACAGTAGCAGCTTCTCTTTACTTCTATGCTAGCAAGCGCCTGTTAAACGTCAAACTTTGGACGGCTGGAACCGGACTCGTCTCGGGGAACCGGGTAGTTTTGGAAACTTTAGCGGCGGTTAATGCTGCCGAAGAGGCGATCGATAGTCGATCGAAACTGTCGATAATTTGGCTGACTCAAAACTCTGCAAGTTTAAGCACTCTTTCCCAAGGCAGCCGCTGGGTGCTCTGGCCGAGCGCTACTGCTGAAACAGACGAAAAAATATTAGTAAAACACGATTTACCCGGGTTACAAATTCGCTCCGACCGACCGTTAGAACTTCAGTTACAAGATACTCTAGAAAGAGCGGTTAGTTATTAAAACAGTCCCCGCAAGCTTTTCTGGAAAGAGGGATTAGTTATAAAGATTAACTTCATGAGTTTTTAGGTATCAGAAACTTTTCCCCTTTTAAATCACATATTTTGGGCGGCCTAAGAGTGCCCACCACAAGATTTTAATTCTAGAGAGATAGTTTGGTTTAAATGCCGATCGAGCCGATCGAACTTATTACCCGATCTAAAAATGTCAATCCCGGTTAATCCGTAGTGTCGGGGAGAGTTTCGACTACATACTCCGGTACATACTCAGCAACCTTTTCAGGTCGATTTTCTGGCAATTTTTCTGGCAATTTATAGGGCAAATTTTCCGGTGGATGTTCCCGCCTCACCCGCCGGATCGGGAGATTTGCAATCAATGCTGTCGCCCGCTGATCGCTAGCTAGCGCAAACTCCGACTCATTAGTATCGATTTCCACATAGCGAGACACCACCTCTAGAATTTCTCGGCGCATCGACTCAACCATTTCTGGGCTGAGCTCTGACCGATCGTGGGCTAGAACCAGTTTGAGGCGACGTTTTACATCGTCGCGGCTGTTGTCAGGGGGGTGCGGGAAAAGTCTTTCGAGAAGTGTGTACAGCATGGGTAGATCTGGTTTGTCAGGGGTTGGGCATAGAAAAAATCACTGGGGAAAATTTCGGCTACTTTTTGTGATGCAGTGGGTGCTGTTCAAGATCGA
This sequence comes from Microcoleus sp. MP8IB2.171, assembly GCA_030248405.1. Lineage (GTDB taxonomy): Bacteria > Cyanobacteriota > Cyanobacteriia > Cyanobacteriales > Microcoleaceae > Microcoleus. The sequence goes on along the minus strand of JARCMA010000557.1, from coordinate 1,336 downwards.
TCGCCAATATTGCAGCACATCACATAATTTTAATGTTTAAGAACTTGCGGAGTCGAGTAAACAAGTTTTCCCGACGGGGATTGAGATCTATAAATTCAACTTTTTCGCCTTCTAAGCGGCGGGCAATATTGTCGAAGGCAGTTCCAGCTAAAGAAGCTGTTTCCGACAATACTAATGGTTCGCCTCGGTTGGTGGAAACGATGACGCGCTCGTCGTCGGGAACGACCCCTAACAGCGGAATCGCGAGGATTTCCCGCACGTCTTGCACCGACATCATATCATTTGCCAGCACCATTGCGGGCCGAATCCGGTTGACGATTAGCTGGATTTTCTTGACGTTGTTGGCTTCCAGCAGGCCGATGACTCGATCGGCATCGCGGACAGCAGCGATTTCCGGAGTGGTGACAATTATCCCTTCTTGAGCCGGCGCGATCGCATTTTGAAAACCTTGTTCAATTCCAGCAGGAGAGTCGATCAAAATATAGTCGTATTTTGCTCCCAACATCCCCACAAGCTGCTTCATTTGCTCAGCGCTGATGGCATCTTTCATCCGAGTTTGGGCAGCCGGCAACAGCACCAAGCGCGGCTGCCGCTTATCTTTCACCAAAGCTTGCTCTAATCGGCACTCTCCAGCAAGAACTTCTAATGCCGTGTAAACAATCCGGTTTTCTAAGCCCAGCAGCAAGTCTAAATTTCTGAGGCCGAAATCGGCATCAATTACAGCAACGTTGCGTCCCCGCTTAGCTAAAGCCATGCCGAGATTGGCTGTGGAGGTGGTTTTTCCTACCCCGCCTTTCCCTGATGTAACAACAATAATGCGAGCCATAAGCGATTTTAGATTTATTGGGAATTGGTGATTGGGAATTAGTAATTGGTAATTGGGAATTGCTAATGGGTAATTGGTAATGGGTAATTGATCTTATTCTTGGTTGATAATTAGCAATTATTCTTTGGTAATTTGGCAGCAATCGGTAATTCACTGAATAACAGCAGATTTCACGTGTATGAAGGACACCCGCTTATCGCTCCCCCGCCGTAGGGACACGGCGAAAGCCTTTGTCCCTACTTCATAAACTCACAAATCTCCTTGTTTTACTAATCCTCTATGAATTTGCACTTAAATTTTAAATCGTCCTTGAGTGACTGATTTAGCCTAGGCAAAAATTATCAAGTGCAGGCTGAAAGAGAAATAGTATTACCAATTACTCATTACTAATTCCTAATTACCCATTACCCATTACCAGAAAGAATTGGTTTAAAGCCTCTCCCTTGTAGGGAGAAATTAAAAGAAGACTATTCATTACTCCAATCCTCTTCCTTCCAGGTAGAGGTCGCT
>JARCMA010000556.1 GCA_030248405.1 Microcoleus sp. MP8IB2.171 | reverse complement strand
TTAGTGAACTCAAATGATGCAGTTTTGGGTGACAGGGCAATCGCATCTGGTAAATAGCACTTTGTGAAGCAAAACTGAGCTAGCGGGGTAACAAGCAAGCTGGAAAACACCAGGCAATGGTTTAAGGGAACTGTCTCTGAGCTGATATCTTTTACTGTGCATTGTGCGATCGTAACGATCGCCCTTCTTCCGGGGAGTAATAATCATTCTAAACCAACCATTATTCTCAGTATTTTTACTTAAGAATCGGAGATGGATTTACCGCCATCAACTCGAAATAACCGATGTGACAGTTGAGGGTGCGGAAGGGAATTATAAATTTACCTAAATTGACATTTTATTCCGGATGAACATAGTTAGGTCTAGTAAATTATGTAAACCTATGCCACGACCAAAAGTTTGGTGTCATTGATTACCGCCTTTGCCAGCAAAATAAAGACGGTAAAGGACCAGCAATGGCTACCTAATCAATGCTTAAAATCCTACAGAGCGTCGTGAGCTAGGTTCGTAATAACTTATTTATCAAGGTTTGTAATGATAACCCTCGAAAAATTCTGCATTCATAAGTTAGTAGAATCCCAAGTAAGGCAAACACCAAATGCTATTGCTGCTATTTTTCAAAGCGAGCCAATAACTTATCAAGAATTAAATAACAAAGCAAATCAATTAGCACATTATCTGAAAAGCTTAGGGGTTAATTCAGAGACGCTTATTGGAGTATGCGTTGATCGATCGCTGAATATGTTAATCGGACTTCTGGGAGTCTTAAAAGCCGGTAGTGCTTACGTCCCTCTTGACCCAACTTATCCCGAAGACCGGTTAGCGTTTATGTTGGAAGACTCCCAGATTCCGCTACTACTTACCCAAACCCATCTTCTCAGTTGCCTACCGAAAAGAAATGGTATGCGAGTGGTATGTTTAGACTCAGATTGGCAAAAAATTGAGCAATTCAACCAAGATAATTTAGATAGCGAAGTCACACCTGATGATTTAGCCTATACAATATACACCTCGGGTTCAACGGGTAAACCAAAAGGCGTGCAAATTATTCACCGTGCTGTAGTCAATCTTCTGCTCTCGATGAAACAAGAACCAGGATTGACAGAGCGAGATGTACTACTAGCCGTCACTACGATATCCTTTGATATTGCTGTTTTAGAAATTTTCTTACCATTAATAGTTGGTGCTCGCGTTGTGATCGTTAGTCGCGCAGTCGCCATCGATCCAATGAAGTTATCTAAAATAATCACTGAATCTGGCGCTACAGTTATGCAGGCAACTCCTGCAACATGGAGAATGCTATTAGCCGTTAATTGGCAAGGCGATCGCAATTTAAAAATTCTTTGTGGCGGAGAATCTCTAAATCGACACTTAGCCAATCAATTACTAGAGAGAAGTTCGTCTCTTTGGAATATGTACGGCCCGACAGAAACAACTATTTGGTCAACAATTCATCGGGTAGAACCAGGCGAGGAAGCTATACCAATTGGCCGGCCAATTTTAAATACTCAAATTTATCTTTTAAAGTATCCACGCAATTCTGAGCATGACATTTTTGAGCCTGTTGCTGATGGAGATGAGGGAGAGATTTATATTGGTGGCATGGGAGTAGCAAGAGGTTATCTTAACCGTCCAGAAATAACTGAGTCAAAGTTTTTTAATGATCCTTTTAGCAATCAACCGGGCGATCGTTTCTATAAAACAGGTGACTTAGCTCATTATCTACCAGATGGTAATATTGCCATTATTGGACGCAGTGATTACCAAGTAAAAATTCGGGGATACCGGATTGAATTAACCGATATTGAAGCAGCTTGCTTAGATAACCCTGCGGTAGATGATGTAGTTGTTGTTGTTAGGAATGATAGTCAGGGAGATGGTTACTTAGTTGCTTATGTTGTGTTAAATTCACAATCATTAAATTTGAGTTCCGCAGAGATACGAGCAGAACTTAAAGAAAAATTGCCCGATTACATGGTGCCGACACTTGTAGTTTTTATGGATGCTTTGCCATTAACACCTAATTGTAAAATAGATCGAGAGGCACTACCGGCACCAACTCTTGATAATGTTGAAAAATTTGTTGCTCCACGCACGGAAATAGAGAAACAATTGGTTGAAATTTGGACTTCTGTTTTAGGAGTGCAAATTGGCATCCATCAAAACTTTTTTGAGTCAGGCGGAAATTCATTACGCGCAGCCTTATTACTAAATAGAGTATCGCAAGCTTTCCCAGTGGAATTGTCTTTAGATTGCCTGTTCAAATCTCCGACAATTGCTGGATTAGCTGAAGTAATTGAGGCTGTGCAGTCTTCGGAATCTACGGCGATTTTTGAAACAAATATTGCTGAATTATCGGCTGATGCAGTCTTAGATGAAACTATTCACCCATTGACAATTACCAGATTTAGACCGAAGCACATTTTCTTGACAGGGGCAACGGGTTTTGTTGGTGCTTTTCTATTGCACGAATTGTTGCTGCATAATCCCCAAGCGACTATTTATTGTTTAGTTCGTGCTGATCATTTAGAATCCGCCACCTCTCGACTACGTAGTGTTCTGAAAAATTATGAAATTTGGGAAGAAGTATTTAGTAGTAGGATTGTTCCCATAATAGGAGATTTATCAAAGCCATTATTAGGACTTCCTTTATCACAATTCAAGGAGTTAGCAAATGTCATTGATGTCATTTATCACTGTGGTGCTTATGTGAATTTAGTTTATCCCTACGATGCTTTACGGGATGCAAACGTGGGCGGCACTAAGGAGATATTGCGTCTAGCAACTGTGACAAAAACTACACCAGTCCACTATATTTCGACTCTGGATATTTTTCAATCATCGAACTATGATGGTATGAAATTAATTGCTGAAACAGACGATTTACTAAGTCCTGAAGGATATTCAGATGGTTATGCTCAAAGTAAATGGGCCGCTGAAAAATTAGTAATGGCTGCCCGCGATCGCGGTTTACCAGTTTCTATTTATCGCTTGGGAATGGTGACAGGCCATAGCCAAACAGGTGCTTTTCAACTCAGTAATACAATTTGTCTAATTATCAAGGGCTTTATTCAATTAGGCTATGGCCCAGAATTAGATCTGAAGATGAATCTCGCTCCTGTAGATTATATCGTTCAGGCGATTCGGTATTTATCGGATCAACCAGAGTCTTTTAACAAAACATTTCATCTATTAAGTTCCCATGTATTAACTATGAACCAACTTGTTTTGGATATTAATGCCCTTGGTTATGCTGTCGATTCTATTCCTTACCCGCAGTGGCAGGCAAAACTACTCAATACGTCTCCAGAGAATGCTTTAACTCCGATGGCTTCTCTATTTATCAAGAAATTACCTCATAACCGAAAAACTTTTATTGAGACCACCTCTTTTGTGTGTCAAAAATTTGATGACCGCAATACCCAGGATAGACTGGTGGGCACAGATATTATCTGTCCTCCAATTAATTATTCAGTATTAAAGGCTTATTTATCCTATTTCCGTCTGCAAGGTTTTTTGTCATAGAATACTGAGTTAACTTAGATTGCTTTTATAGATTTTTGACGTACAGTTCGCTCCGCTAAGTCTTTAACCTATAGCATCTGTCTGTACCTCATTTGACTCAAAACCGATAATATAGCGTGAGGACTTGAAATTGTAAGTTGAGTTGGACTAGAATTATCTTTAGTGGCGATCAGCCGACCGACCGCAACACCCAGGGTAAAAGCATCTAATTTGGCATAAATTTTACTTGACAAATGCCGCTTCAATATGATATGTGACAAACAGCTAGGCTTGCAAAATAATCTGCAATCCGTCTAGCCTAATTATTAAGATCCTCTTAGCCTGTAGGATAGTGAAATGAAGAGAAATTTCCTCGAAAACTTAAAAATGTCTGGATCTATCATCGAAAGTGTTCGTAACAACAAAAATAAATCAAAAGAATCCCTGACAAAACAAACACTTTTAAAAATAGCTTTCAGCATGGGCATGGTTATTGTCGCATCAACAGCCATTAGTTATTTTCAAATAATTTCAGGAATTACTAATAATTCATTAACTCAACTAGAGCAATATATAAAATTACGCTCACAACGCGAAAGATCGATATTTACCTTGGCAGAAGATAATCATAAGTTACTCAAGAAGGCTTTATTAGAACAACTAAAAGCAGAAGAAAATCGCGATCCCCAACCTGAATTCGAGCTAAATTTTGTGAGATATCCAGATGGCTCAGTTCGCAATCGCCCCGAACTGTTTCAAATAGACAAAACAGGAGGCTTATTTCTTGGCAAAAATGTTAATATTGACACTGAAATGCAGCGGCGAATGGTTGCTTTCTATAAAGTTATCAATACTTATGGCCCTGCTTGGCGCAATCGCTTTGCTAACACCTATACGCAAATTCCTGAGAATGGAATGATCATGTATATGCACCAGTATCCCTGGTCGCTCAAAGCACCTTCTACTGAATCGTTCCGGGTCACAGATGATGAGTCATTTCAAATTACCAGAGAAATCTACGATCCAGAACGCAAAACAGTTTGGACAGGCATTTATTATGACCAAGTAGCTGTAGCTTGGATGGCATCCTGTGTGACACCATTAGATGTAAATGGCAAACATATTGCCACACTTGGACATGATATTTTAATTGAAGATTTGCAGAAGCGGACAATTAATGATGGACTAAAAGGCACATACAACATGATTTTTCGAGCCGATGGGCGGCTAGTAGCTCACCCAGAACTGATGGAAAGTATTCAAAAGGGAAATGGACAATTCTCCATCGCCCAATCAGGAGATGCTCATCTGCGGCGAATTTATGAATTAGTCAAGGATCGTAAACAGGAAAATATAATTATTGACAATTCTGACTATGATGAATATTTGGGCGTTGCTAGAATTGACGAACCAAATTGGTACTTAGTCACAGTTTTTCCCAAATCTCTACTAACCCAAGAAGCTCTTGCTACTGCTCGGATGATTCTCCTGCTAGGACTAAGTGCATTACTGCTTGAAATCATTATTGTCTTTTTAATATTACACCGCGAAATTTCTAGCCCACTCAATAAATTAATGGCTGCAACTGAGAGTATTGCGGCTGGTAATCTTGATATTCAAGTTAATGTCAATCGCCAAAATGAATTGGGTCGTTTGGGATATTTATTTAATATAATGGCTCAGCAAGTGCGTGAATCTTTTGCGGCGCTTGCGAAAACTAATGAGGAATTGGAACTGCGAGTTGAAGACAGAACTGTAGAGCTTAAACAAGCCAAAGAAGTTGCTGATAGTGCTAACAATGCTAAGAGTGAGTTTCTGGCGAATATGAGCCACGAACTGCGGACACCTCTCAATGGTATCTTAGGATATGCCCAAATTCTCCAGCGCTCGAAACACATAGTTGAATCAGATAAAAAAGGGATTAATATTATTAATCAATGTGGTTCCCATCTACTGACTCTGATTAACGATATCCTTGATTTTTCTAAAATCGAGGCACGGAAAATGGAAATATATGCTACTGATTTTCATTTTCCGGCTTTTCTGCAAGCAGTTGTTGAAATTTGTCGGATTAAGGCTGATCAAAAGGGAATTGATTTTATCTATAGCATCGAAGGTCAACTCCCAGTTGGTATTTCTGCGGATGAAAAACGATTGCGGCAGGTATTGATTAACTTATTAGGCAATGCTATTAAGTTTACGGCTCAAGGTAGCGTGAAATTTATAATTAAATCCAAACTCTTGGAAGATAAGGTTAGGGAACTACCTTTATATCGAATTATATTCCAAGTTGAAGATACGGGAATTGGGATATCGAGTGATCATGTTAAAAATATCTTTTTGCCCTTTGAGCAGTCTGGTACTATAAAGAAGCAATCCGAAGGGACTGGACTAGGATTAGCTATCAGCAAAAAAATTGTTGATATGATGGGGAGTACCTTGGAAGTTGAAAGTGAATTAGGGAAAGGTAGTGTTTTCTGGTTTGAGATAGATTTACCCGAAGCTAAGGAATGGGCAAAAAATTCTAAAAGTTCTGAGCAGGGTGTTATTATTGGTTTTAAGGGCGATAAGCCCAAAGTTCTAGTAGTAGATGACCGTTGGGAAAACCGTTCTGTTATTGTCAATTTACTCAGCCCTATTGGCTTTATACTTTTTGAGGCTGAAAATGGTCAAGAAGGTCTTGATAAAATTGCTGAGGTTCAGCCAAATCTGGTTATTACGGATATTGTTATGCCGGTTATGGATGGCTATGAAATGGTGAAAAGTTTGCGAAAATTAGCATCATCTGCTAATTTATCAGTTATCGTGTCTTCAGCCAGTGTATTCGAGTCAGATCTGCAAAAAAGTATAGAGATTGGAGCTAATGAATTTTTGCCCAAACCTATCGAAGCTGATAGCCTGTTAAATACTATCAAATCTCTCCTGAAATTAGAATGGATATATGAAGATAAATTACAACCGCAAACCACAAGAGAATTGACAAAACAAGTGGTTGAGATTGTGCCACCTTCGCATGATGACTTGCTAATCTTGTATAATCTTAGTCGTAAGGGATTGATTAACGATTTACTACAAGAGTTGACGAGAATTGAACTTATAGACAATGAGTTTATCCCTTTTATTCAAAATCTGCGCGAATTTGCTAAAGCTTTCAAGCTTAAACAGGTGCGAACTTACATAGAGCAATACCTAAATACTCCCTAGCCCCAAAAATGTTGTAAATTTATGTATCCCATCCCCAGTAAATTATGTATGACTGAAAACTCAGACAATCAATCTATTTTGATTGTAGATGATAATCCCAATAACCTAGAAGTTCTAGCCTACATATTGACCGACGTGGGTTATCAAGTTTCCGTTGCTATTGATGGTGAAACTGCGATTGAACAAGTAGAATATCATCCGCCCGAACTAATTTTATTAGATATAATGATGCCGCCCGGTATTGATGGCTTTGAGACTTGCCGGCGATTGAAAGCTAATCCCTTAACCTGCGAAATTCCAATAATTTTTTTAAGTGCTTTATCTGATTCACATAATAAAGTCAATGGATTATCTGTAGGAGCCGTAGATTATATTTCTAAACCTTTCCAAAGTGAAGAAGTTTTAGCGAGGATTAGAATTCATTTAAAATTATATAATTTAACTAAAAAACTAGAACAGCAGAAGCAACTCCTAGAAGAAAAAGTTGAATTACGGACTGTGGAATTATTAGCAGCTAAAGAAGCCGCCGAAGCAGCCAACATTGCCAAAAGCCAGTTTCTCGCTAACATGAGCCATGAACTCCGCACCCCTCTCAATGCGATTATCGGCTATAGCGAAATGTTGCAAGAAGAAGCCGAAGATTTAGATCAAAAAAAAATTATCCCAGATCTGAAAAAAATTAACGGTGCAGGCACACATTTACTTGGACTAATTAACGACATTCTTGACTTGTCCAAAATTGAATCTGGGAAGGTTGAACTTTACTTAGAAACCGTTGATATCTCAGATTTAATTAGGGAAGTCATCACGATGATTAAGCCACTGGTGGAGAAGAATGCTAATATATTGGTAGTTAACTGTGAACAGAATTTGGGAGATATGAAAACGGACTTGACTAAGGTACGTCAGAGCTTATTTAATCTGCTTAGTAACGCCAGCAAGTTTACAAAAAAAGGTCAAATTACTATTAAGGTAGAAAAGAAATATAGAAAATCTGGAATAGCCGATGGAGAAGAACAGAAATCAGCCATTCCGTATATTTTATTTAAGATAAGTGATACTGGCGTTGGTATAGCTCCAGAACGAATGCAAAAACTGTTTCAACCATTCATCCAGGCTGATGCTTCAACTACACGAGAGTATGGGGGTACTGGATTGGGGTTAGCAATTACTAGAAATTTGTCTCGGATTATGGGTGGAGATACGTTCGTTGAAAGCGAGGTTGGTAAGGGATCTACTTTTACTATTATACTGCCAGCAGAAGTGATACTCCCAGAGTAAAACCAGTGCTCATAATTGCACTGTAAAAAACAATTTTTAGAAAAGTGCCTATTTTACATCCCCCCATTCTTATGACCATCAGCGATTTTTAAGAAGTCGGGCAAAACAGCAAGAAGCTATGGCGTGTCAAATTCCATTCCAGCAGAAAGGTTTTGAATAATTTTAATAATTTTTTAGCAGGCCCCGAATCGGACTGATTAAGGTCGGTTGTTCTGAGACTCATATGTTGCACCATTCTCAATTAGCCTTTTATGAACAGGCTTTCCGGCCTGTTCCACAAGAAAATTTATATTTTGTGGAACAGGCCGGAAAGCCT
>JARCMA010000555.1 GCA_030248405.1 Microcoleus sp. MP8IB2.171 | reverse complement strand
GAACGTCAGATGCGGGATTTAGAAAACCGTAACTGGCGCTGAGTTCGATCCTCTTCGAGGGCTTCGCTAACGCCTGCGAGGAGTTCGCTGCTATCTTGTGATAAAATTGTCACCCGAAGGCAGAAGGCTAAAAAAGGCACTTATGTAGAAGCCACTTATGTAGAATTACAAACATTCTGACTTCATACTTTTGCCTTTAAAACTATCTGGAACCTGCCGTTTTTTGGTGGAAAAGTTCAGATCACATTTGGTAGTTATTGTTGTACTAGATGTCTTAGATATCTGAGATATCGCGGTTAAAAGTATCAGGAGGATTAATTTTGCGAGGAGTTCTAGTCAGCTTGGGAGTAATGCTGGTTTGCTTTGTGTTTTTGATGGTCGCTCAAATGGGCGGTTCTGGGTCCCAAGCAGTTGCAGCCGAATTGAACAATCTTTTACCCGAGACTGCTATTGAGAAGTTGTCAGCGCAGTCTTTGAATGAAAATAACTTGCTAGTAGCTGATGCTACTTTACCGGAGGTACCAGCTACTATCGCTGGCAATAACATGACTGATAATACTGAGAAAACTGTCACCACAGATTCAGGTCTGAAATATGTTGAATTGAAAGAGGGTGATGGGGCGACTCCAAAAACCGGTCAGACGGTTGTGGTGCACTACACTGGCACTTTGGAGGATGGCACGAAATTTGATAGTTCGCGCGATCGCAATTCTCCTTTTCAGTTCAAAATTGGTGTCGGCCAAGTAATTAAGGGCTGGGATGAAGGTGTCGGTACAATGAAAGTTGGAGAACGCCGCAAGTTGATTATTCCCCCTGAACTCGGTTATGGTGCTCGCGGTGCGGGCGGGGTGATTCCTCCTAATGCTACGCTGATTTTTGATGTGGAATTATTGAAAATCTCTGGCTAGGTAGCTCAGCCTAACTAAGTGTAAAACTTTTCGTTTAAAAACCCGGTTTCTTTTAAGAAACCGGGTTTCTGCGTAAGTCCTGGTTGATTTAAGTAAATCGACCTAATTAAACGTAAAATACGGATCGCGAAAAAGCTTGCTGTGTGTTCCTTCTTCCTTCTTCCTTCTTCCTTCTTCCGACTTCCATCGGACTGAAATCCGTTACATCCGTTACATCCGTTACATCCGTTACAGAATCCGCTGCCGAACTTCCTTCTTCCTTCTTAAGAGCGCTTTGGAGATGCCAAATTGCGAAACGAGGTAAATTGGGCATCGAATAATAGTTTGATGATGCCTGTGGGGCCGTTTCGGTGTTTGGTGATGATGACTTCGGCAATTCCGCGATCGGGCGAATCAGGGTTGTAATATTCATCTCGGTACAGCATAATGACTAAATCGGCGTCCTGCTCGATCGATCCAGAGTTATGACTGACAATGCCATCAGCTAACCAAGATTCGACACCAGGAACAGTCAAGTCAAAAACTTCCTCTTCTCCCGCTGCTGAGATATTAATCACTTCATCCCAGAACAAGTCAGAAGATGCTTTTTGAAGCAAGGAATCACTATCCAAAAGTTTGGCATAGTCTAAAACCGTTTCTCGTGAAGGAGCAAAATTGAAGTGGGCAGAACCACAGTAGGCTGTTTCTCTCAGTTTAGACATCTGGCGTGTCGTGACATTACATTCCCGCATACGCTCACGAATAGTCTGAAATACTTCTTTAGGCAAAGTATCTCGGTTAGGATTAGTCGCCCTTCCAGCAAGTCTCATCTTCAAGCGCCCAGCATCTGCTACTTTGCAGCCTACGGAACCAATTTGTTCCAGGAAATTGTCCTGCATGGCTTTTTCACTATTTTCCTCGGATGCAGTGGTATACCTGAGCGGCTGACCCTTCAGATAGCTACCATCTCCCATCAAGTGAGCTAGCAAAGAAATTTCATGTTCCTTCCAGTTAATTGGCTTCTGAGGCTCAGGAATCAATCTGGCGATCGCCACCCGACTTCCCACCTGAACCGACTTTAACTCTTGCCAACCTTGCTCTGTATAGATTCGATGTTGAGCCGTAGCCTTGAGGCTTCTGCCACTAGCTAACTTAAGGATAAAGACAGGCTTGACTCCTACTCGCCAAACCTTGTCACTTTTCGCCACCGCAATCTTTTCTAGGTGATTCATCGCCAACACCATTGGCTCTTGGCCTACTAGATCACGAATTGGCACTCGGCGACCATCCGCTAAAAGCACGGGCGTATCACCAGTAACACATTCCCGTAAATCCGACATCATCGGCCGCTTATTTGTCCTCGCTTCCACACTTCGACTCAACTGAGATAAGGCAATAATCGGCACGTTGAGCTCGCGGGCTAAACCTTTGAGGCCTCTAGTAATTCGAGATAATTCTTGGACGCGGTTGTCGCTGCTACCTTCCATTAATTGCAGATAATCTAGCAAGATTAATCCTAGAGCTCCGCCTTGTTCCGCTTGGAGGCGGCGGGCTTTGGAGCGGATCTCCATCACGGTAATATTAGGAGTATCATCAATAAACAATGGCAGTTCTGATAAGTTGCCAATGGCTGTACTGATTGGTTCCCATTCGTTTTGACTGATTCTGCCCGATCGCAAGCGGTTACTTTCTATTTTGGCTTCACTGGAAAGAATACGCTGCACTAGCTGTTCTTTCGACATTTCCAAGCTGAAAACGGCAACCGGAAATTTTTGCTGTCCAGCGGCGATGTGATGGGCGATGTTGGTACAGAAAGCAGTATTGTGAACGCAGATATCATTAGCCACAAAATTGTGTGTCTCCGGGATAGTTAAGTCATAGACTTGCTTGTTTCCCATCGGTTCGATCGAAACTATTTCATCCCAGTAAACCTCGCTATCTGCCAGTTGTTTCAGCCACGAATTATCTAAAGCAGTTGCTAAAAGCAAAAGTCTTTGCCTGGACAGTGCGCGTTTACCAACGTGAATATTGGAATAACCTTTGATGCCTGCGCGTTTTGCTAACGATGCCCAAGATTCGTTGCCTTTGGCTAATGCTATGTATTCCCAAACCTCGACAGGAATTAAATCACGGTTAGTTTGGTATTCTTTATTTTCTAAGGCTTCTTTAACTTTAAATAATGCTTCTTCTTTGCCATAAATTCCAATTTCTGATATAAATGTTTTGATTGATATAGAATCAGTAATATCGATTTGCCAAGCTGGTCTGCGAGTATTTTTGTATTTGACAGAACGCTTTTTGAGGGCGGCAATGATACCAAATCTCAGTAGTAAATGCTGTACTTGTCTGGCTAGTTCTTCGCTGACAGAACAGTAGCCTAGCTGAGATTGACCGCTGGTAAGTAGGGTTGCCCAGCCGTCAGTTGAAAAGAGACGGTTGAGAAATAGGGCAATTTGCGATCGTTCCAATTTAAAAACTATATCTGGTACTGTTTTCTGGTGAGCATTTTTCCCCATCAGACCTAATTCTTCTAACCAGTATCTCAGCGGGTTTTTATGCAGGGTATTAATAGCATCCATTCCCAGCCCGGCTAGCTGTTTGGGATCGACATCTAAAGTTTCACAGATGCGACTAAATAATTTTTGCTTTGGGAATTCTAATCCTAGCACCCAATTCGAGGCTAAATCAGGTGAAATTTTCAATATTTTAGCAAATTCTTTAACAGACAAATATTGTTCTTTAAGGACTTTTTGCAAATTTAAACCAAAGAAAGATATTTTGTCTTTGTAACTGTCTCTATCGCCCATAACATAATACTCTGGTGCGCGTCTACCTTGATCGTTGAAGCGCAGTTTAAGACCTCCGAAGCGAGTAGTAGCTTCAGCAAAATCTTGTAGTATAGCAGTATTTCCATTGGTGAAGTGCGGCGCGCTCTGTGTCAAACACCCGTCGCCAATTAGATAAGCCAATAACTTAACTTCACAGTCGCGGATGGTTTCTTTGCCAAAAACATTCATCCTGCGGGGGACAGCAATTTTATCACCTACTCCTATTTGCGCCAACTCCCGCCATCCCTTAATTGTTAAAAATGGGTGGGTAATTGTAGTTTCTATAAAGCGTCCCAGTCTTGTTGTCAGCCGGAATACAGGCTTAATTCCATCATCTATAAAAGCAGATGGTCTAGTTAGGTGAAATTTCCAATCTTCTCCTAAAGTTAGTAATTCAGCTTGACGTTTTTGATAGATTTGTTGTATAGTAGAAACAGTTCCATCACTTAAAATTACTATGGTAGAGCTTGCTTCGCACTTCCCCATTGCCGGCCTCCCAGCAACGATGATTAAATCCGATCGCTGAAAGCCACCTGTCATAGCATCTAAATCATAAAAACCGCACTGAATACCGGGAAGCGTGAGGCCTTCATTGCGATTTTCGAGGTCTTGAAATGTTTGGTTTAGGGTTTCGCCGATCGATACTAAATCCTGTTGCGGGCGTTCTTGAGTGATGCCAAAAATTTCTTGTTCGGCGCGGTCTAAGACTGTTTCTAGCGGTACTGCTGTCTCGTAACCTAATTGTACTATGTTGTTGCCAGCTTCGATTAGTTTGCGGCGCTGATATTTGTCTTCAACTAAGGCTGCATATTGGTCGATGTTGACTGCCGAAACTGTGCGATCGACTAATTGTGCTAATTTAGTTAGTCCTCCGACTTGTTCTAACTGGTTGCGATCGGTTAGCCAAGTTGTCACCGTCATTAAATCTGTCGGTTGACCTTGCAAAAATAGCCCCAATGCCGATCGATAAATGACTTGATGAGCGGTGATGGCAAAAAACTCCGGTCGCAGAAGTTCAGCAATTCGGGAAATCGCTTCGGGGTCAATTAAAATCCCGCCCAAAATTGCTTCCTCTGCCTCTATGTTTGTCGGCATCAAATCGCTCATTAGTCAATAGTCCTCAATCATTAGTCATTAGTCATTGGTCATTGGTCATTGGTCATTGGTTGCGATTTATTAGTCTTCAGTTTTCAACCTGCAAGTTAGCATTCCTCAGTCTTTCGTTAGCTGTACTCAGTTCTTAGCTAATGACTAATGACTGATGACTGATGACTAACAACTAATGACTGATGACTGATGACTGATGACTCTTAATTACATCGGGACAACTTGAATGTCAACTTCGGCGGTAACTTCGGCGTGAAGTTTGATTTCAGCTTTGTATGTACCAGTGCCCCGAATTTCGGGTAGGGTGATGCCGCGCCGATCGACTTCTTGACTGGTAGAGTTGAAAATCAGTTCTGCTACTTCTTGGTTGGTGACAGTACCAAAAATCGCGTCTCCTTCGCCGACTTGCTTGGAGATGATGAAAGGCCCGGCTGCTTCCAGGGCGGTTTTGCGGACTTCAGCTTGCTGCTTGAGCTCTAACTGGCGCAGTCTTTCTTCTTCACGGCGGCGCGCTGCTTGCTTGAGAATGCCGGGAGTGGCTCTATAGCCCATTGCTTGGGGTACTAGGTAGTTGCGGGCGTAGCCTGGGGCTACTTCTACTACGTCGCCAGCTTTGCCGAGTTTGCTGACATCTTTGTTTAAAACTAATTGGACGCGCTTGGCCATGATCGTTGCTTGTGGGGTTTTAACTGCAACTTTCTATAATAGCGAAGTTTGAGGGGCGATCGCAAGGGCGAAGTAGCAGGTTCGGCAACGGATTTTGTAACGGATGTAACGGATGTAACGGATTTAACCCTCCGAAAGTGTCAGCAACCAGGTTAAACGTAGTTTCAGTCTACTGTCTGACGATTAGGGCCTCGATCCCCCCTAGCCCCCCTTAAGAAGGGGGGGACAAGAAGCGCTCAAAGTCCCCCTTTTTAAGGGGGATTTAGGGGGATCTGGACTCGGATAAAAGCGAGATTTTTCTATAGTTTCAGGCGATTGTTGACACTAATGCTCACTACGAACCTGATATAGAAGGACTGAAGTCCTCACTACGAACCTATGATGGGTTTTTTCGCTTTCCGCCGATCGCACGCGCTACAGTTGCAATTAACTCAGTCGGATCGATCGGCTTGGATAAGTGTTTGTCAAATCCGGCTTGCAAAATTTGGCGCTCGTTCGCTTCTCCAGCATAGGCCGTTAGGGCGATCGCCACTAGCCCCCGATTCTGTGGTGCAAGCTGAGTGCGGATGTGACGTATAAGCATATATCCGTCCATGTGTGGCATTCCGATGTCGCTGACGAGCAAATCCGGTGCTGTTTGGGCGATCGACTCCAACGCCTCAGCAGCAGATGACAGGGAAATCACCTCCGCACCCGATTCCTCTAGCACGAAGGCGACAAAATCTCGCGAGTCTGGCTCATCATCTACTACCAAAATTCTCAATCGGGCGAGCGGCAAAGATGACATATCGGGACTCAGAGACGAATTGACGGCTGCCTCATCCTGCCTGCTAGAATCATCATTTAATAGCGGCAATCTCACCGTAAACGTCGCTCCTAGACCTTCTCCGGGGCTTTCTGCAAACACCGTGCCGCCGTGAAGTTCGATCAGTTGGCGGACGATCGCCAATCCCAATCCCAAGCCGCCAAATTTGCGAGTAGTCGCGCCGTCTTCTTGTCGGAAATGCTCGAAAACATAGGGCAAGAAATCGGGAAGAATGCCTTTACCCGTGTCTATCACTTGAATTTGAACTTGGCGATCGATTTGCGTTAATCTAACTTCAACTCCACCGCCTTCGGGCGTAAATTTTACCGCGTTCGATAACAAATTCCACACAATTTGCTGCAAGCGACCTGTATCGCCGACAACTTGACCGACATCGGGATTTAAGATTGTTTTAATTTGAATTTGTTTGGCTTCGGCTGCTAATTGCACGGTTTCCAAAGCAGACAAGATAATGGTTGCGACATTCACCGGAGCGACGGTTAATCTGAGTTTTCCTTGCAGAATCCGAGACACGTCGAGCAAGTCTTCGATTAATTGAGATTGCAGTCTGGCGTTGCGCTCGATTGTCAAGAAGGCTTTGGCGCTTTGATTCGCGCTCAGCTTGCCGCCGCTCTCAATCGCCCTGATTTGACAGCCGAAAAATTTATTCCTAATCCGGTTGGTGAAAAACTCACTACCAATCGAGTTTACAAAACAGGCGATTTAGGTCG
>JARCMA010000554.1 GCA_030248405.1 Microcoleus sp. MP8IB2.171 | reverse complement strand
GGGTTGCTGATGCTTAGTGTGATGATGAGCTATCTGTCTCACTCGCAGATTTGGGCTTTGGAAAAGGACGGCAAACTTTATGTTGGCGGCCGCACTAATCGCGCTCAGGTGATATTTGAAAGAGAGGTTGTCGAGATTTTGGACAAGTTGGCAGAATCGAAAACAGCAGAGGCAAAAAGTGGGATATCCCCGACTTCTCTAGCCAGTCAAAGCTAACCGCACCATTCTGTAGGGTGCACGCTGTGCACCTTACACCAAGGGATAAATATGAAAAAGATTAGATATAGCCCTGATGTAGATGCGATGCTGATCGAAATTTGCGATCCTCTTCAAGGGCTTCGCCAACGCCCGATCGCCTATGCCGAAGATGAAGGGCAAATGATTCTACACTATTCTAGCAGTGGAGAACTGGTATTGATTGAAATCTTAGATGTCAAACAATTCATCTCATCTGATTATGTCACACAAAATCACTGAAAAAATGGGCTTAGTTACCGCCACAATCACAGTCACCAACCTAGTCGATGAAATTTTGAAAGAAAGAGGATTTATCACCGATAGTGATGTGCGTTCTATCACCTTAGAAAACGTCATATTTGATACAGGTGCAACTCGCCTGTGTTTGCCCGCACCAATTATTCAGCAATTAGGTTTAACACTCGATGAAGAAGTCGAGGTCAAGACAGCCGCAGGCATCCAAAAAGCACGTTTATTCAAAAGATTGAGTCTTGCTGTAGGGGAACGGAAAGGAGAGTTTAATTGTATGGAATTGCCAGGAGGTGAAGACCCCTTACTAGGCTTGATTCCATTGGAAAGTTTAGGTTTGCAACCAGATATTATCAAGCAAGAATTAATATTTTTGCCGCATCGCGGTCAAAATACCTATCACTTGGCGCTTTAACATTTCCTATTGATCCTTAAAGAAGACCGGGCGGTTGAAACCGCGTCTATACAGACAAAACCCATTCTAAGCGAGTTGAAGAACGACAGTTGAAATTATGTTATTTTTTCAGTCCGCGGAGGCGGACTTTGTTTGTGTAGACGCGGTTTCAACCGCCGTCTCATGTTTCTACTTCTCGTGCCGCACCTCAACCACAGTGTGCACGTTCCCCCTCGGCAAAAAATCGCCCTTAATTGTCACTTCCAGCGGCGAGCAAGCTGCGACAAAATCGTCTAAAATTTGATTGATCGATTCTTCGTGAGAAATGTAGCGATCGCGATAACTGTTAACGTACAGTTTCAGCGCCTTTAACTCTACCACCCGCTCGTCGGGCACATAAGTAACGTGAATTGTCGCAAAATCGGGATAGCCAGAAAATGGGCACTTGCAAGTAAACTCCGGCAAAGTAATGTTAATCGAGTAGCGCCGCCCGACTCGCGGATTCGGGAAAGTAATTAACTCCCCTTCCAAAATCTGGCGTTCGCCGTATTTCATTTCCTCGGTGCTTGACTTTTGCGACATAGTTTGTTCCGGTGCGTAGTTGTTCATAGCGATCGACTAAAAACTTGTAACATTAAATTAAATGTAGGCTCAATATCTGTAACAAATATCTTGACGAATTGTGTTGCGATCGATCTAATTGCAAATACTCTCAGGCTAAACTAAAACAAGTTCACCCTCGCCATCTACAATTATGCAAAATACTACCTTATCTGACAATACTTCCCCTGAAAACTCCAATAGTTACTCTCCATCAGTACCGATTTCCCTCTATCGAGAAGTCACGGCAGAGCTGCAAGCAGCCCAAGCGATGGTGGACTCCCTCAAAACCCACAATCAGCAATTAGTCCAACAAAATCAACAACTGCGGCGAGAAGTAGAAACAGTAGTTCAAGTATCCCAACAGTTACAGCAAGTAGTCAACTCGGCTCAGAGTGTCAGCCAGACAGGGATGCCTCAAATGCCGTCAGTCAAATTCAATTTCAGCATTGAACCTCCGCCCCCAGCACCTGCAACCTCGCGGACTAACTCGGCTGTACCTCAACCACCTCAGACAGTGGCTTTTCCCTTCCCGCTGCCGGAAGCGGAGCCAACAGGCTCCCCGATGCCGGAGAAACTTCCAGACAAATTATTTACAGAGGTGCCGGAAACTCCTTACCGTGTGATATCTAAACCCAAAAAAACCTCAGACTTAAGCGGATTGTGGTTGGCGATCGCAATTTTTCTGATTGTGATTGCAGCTTTCGGTGCAGGTTATTTAGTTGTCCGCCCTTTATTAATGAAAAAGTAAATTCCAACAAGAATCCCACGACTCGAAGCGTGGGATTTTAAGCAGAACCTAGCATAAAATGTTGAAAATTACGCTAATTGGCCCTTATACTCTGGCGGCACTCGTTTCTACTGTACGAGGCGCATACTGCTCTTCACAAGCAGATTCTAGGATGCCCACCCCGGGCTCGAAACCGCGCGTGAACTCAGTGAGTTTTACCTGTTTAGCTTCCAAAGCTGTCTGTAGCACCTTCATGGCTCGGTGAGGGTCGCCGGCTCCGCAGAAAAATAAGTCTGCAGCAAAATAACCGTGTTCAGGCCAAGTATGGATTGCTATATGAGACTCTGCCAAAGTAGCAGTAGCTGTCACTCCGTGAGGACTAAACTGGTGTACGCACAAATCGATGAGAGTAGCTCCTCCGGCTTCGATCGCATCGAGTATAGCGCGGCGGATACGTTCAGGATCGTTGAGCAGGTCTCCAGGAGACTGCCAAGCATCAGCGACCAGATGGGTTCCCAATTGTTTCATTCTGCGGGGTTTTACCTCTATTGATTTTAAGTCTCAAACCTTTTAACGTTAGCACGGTGTCCATAAATTTTCAAGTAAATTCCCAAAATATTTCCAAAATAGCGATGAGCACGAGGATACCGGGTTTTTTGGGGCGCTTTGGCCCTGACCGAGTGCAGGTTGAGTTCGACTGGAGTTCGATCGGGGCGATCGATGTTTCCTGCCAAAAGCGGCTGTCCGTAGAATGGGGTTAAAGCCCAACCGCCTTAATCAGCTCCGGGCCATGGAGAGGCTAGAAACCAGGAAGGGCGGGTACTCTGGGCACCGCCCTACATAAACCGGGTTTCTCGGTGTTCGATTTTTTTGAGGTTGAGCCCCTTAATTATGGTGAATCAACTCATCAATCCCGGCTGTGAGTAGCTCCATTCGGCAAAATAGCCCCGCTCAAAGCCGCTTCATTCAAATTATCCACATTCAAGCTCGCCCCAATCAAATTAGCCTCCGACAAATTAGTTCCTGTCAAATTCGCCCCTGTCAGAGAACTCAGCAGCAAACCCGCTCCCGACAAATTGGCGTGACTCAAATTCGCCCCCCGCAAATCCGCTTCCAGCAAGCTAGCACCCGACAAATTCGCACCGCTCAAATTAGCTCCCCGCAAAGAAGCTTTGTTCAAATTCGCAGCCCTCAAATCAGCATTGTGCAGAATCAAACCATTTAAATTAGCTTTACTCAAATTAGCTCCCTGCAAGTCGGCACCGCTCAAATTAGAGCCATTTAGATTGGCGGATTGCAAGTCAGCGCCGCTCAAGTCAGCACCGCTCAAATTAGCAGCGCAAATAGAAGCCTCCCGCAGACTTGCTTCGCTCAAAGAAGCCCCAACCAAATTTACACCGCTGAGATTTCCGCGATTGAGATGAGCCCGAGTTAAAGTTGCTCCGCTCAGGTTTGCCCCAGTCAAATCTACCTCGCTGAGAATCGCTCTCGTCAGATTTGCTCTGCTTAAGTCAACCCCGCTCATAATTGCTCGGCTCAGCGTCGCCCCGCTCAAATTAGCCTCAGTTAGTTTTGAGCCGCTTAGCAAACAAGCTCCTACTAAACTCGCTCCAGTCATAACTGCTTTGCTCAAGTCAGCCTGAGACAATATTGCTCCGCTGAGATTTGCCCCGCTAAAATCTGCGGCGATCGCCACAGTTCCAGTTAAACTAGAACTGCCGAGGTTAGCTTCAATTAATTTCGCCTTACACAAATTAGCCCCGCTCAAGTCGGCGGCGTTTAAATTAGATCCAATCAGTTTGCTTCTAATTAAGTTAGCACCTTTCAAATTAGCGCTGCTCAAATTTGTTCGACTGAGATTAGCTTCACTCAAATGAGCTGCAATGAGGTTAGCCCCTCGAAAATCTCGTTCCCCGTTTCTATGTCTAATTAAAAGTTCATCGGCACTTAAAAGTTCAGTGAAATTCATAAAAAATTGAGTGAGTTTCCTTAATTTCTCGATGTTCCTATGTTGTCTGAAAGTTTGTACTATCGTGTTTGCCAGTCAGTTTTTTAAACCAATACTGGTACAGTAACAATTGTCAAAACTGCTTGATTCCTAGCATCACCCTGCTAACCTAGTTATAACTTACGAAAAGAAACCGGGTTCTGGTAAAATATAAGTTTGGCCAGCGCCCAAGTCATGAAAAAACCGAGTTTCTCGCCTAGTGTAAGCCCTGTAAGCCTTATTTTTGCTAGTAGTTAGTTGGCGGTTGATGTTAGTTGTTAATTGTTAGTTGTATTTATACTAACTACTAATCACTAACTATTAACTGCTAACCACTTACCAAAATACCGAGAAGTTGTCGATCGATCTTGTTAAGGTCGATCGAATATTTGGGGTATTGCTGGCGGCATCCGCGCCGCCTTCTGACCCGAAAAATTGCCGATACAGGCGATCGAATTTATTAGTGCAATCAAGAAAGAAGATAGCGGAGCTTCAACCCCTAATGCCTTCTAAATAAGTGCTTTCTACCTTCGAGTAACCCGGACGGCAGCACCAGGCCAGCTCAGCTAGTGTCACCTCCCCCCACTGTGCTCCGTGCCAGTGAAAACCAACAGGAAGGCTGTTTCCCTCGGAGTGCTGAGCGAATCGTCGGCGAAGCAAGCAATACGCTGTGCTGAGCCTGAGATTGCGCGAAAAAATGGTTCGCGAGTCGTTCCCGTATTCCCGCGCTGCTGTGCTTGCTGTTAATCTTTTCTCGATCCATGAGCGCTTGCGGTTCTAATTTACAGAACACTCGACACCAGACGCGCTCCCGGACATAAAAGCTGTTCCTGGGCTTCTCAAATGCTTCTCTGAGGCATTCCCAGAAAAACTGTATTCATGCCGCAGGTCTTGCCAACAGCAATTGGGCTGCTACAGCCAAGCAATGACCAGCCTAAGTCTTGCGGGAAGGCGACGACAATATTATTCTAATAGTTGCCGACCACTGCAGGCCGTACTCGGCGCGCGGGACTGGCTACTTCACCTGTATAAGTTGCTCAAATTAGCTACCCATAATTAAAGATAGTCGCTCTTTGACTAACTGGGCAATATCTGTAGTAATTTAGGTCATTAAATTTGATAATACTGTGGGGTTTAAAATCTAGCAGTAGTGAGTGTTACAGACTAAAAAACCGCAGCGGATTTCTGCTGTAAAAATTCAGGGAGCCGATCGATCCTCCGGCGCCAAGCCCAGCTCACGGACTGGGCCCCTAATCAAAATTAAACTTTTGACAGGTAGCTTTTTTAAGTTTCCAGAACAAAACAAAAGCCGGCTTTCAGAGAAAAAGCCGACTTTTGAGATAATTTTACCGACGAAGCGTAAAACCGCTAGCTCGCCGTTGTTGGTTGGATCACTTTCCACAATCCGAGTGCGCGAGTGCGACTACCCTGCAGGAAGTAGAAACAATACCCAAACAAACTCTGAATTATTAAATCAGAGGGCGGCCGGTAGTGCCATGAGTGGGATCGTAAACACCAGCGGTAGTATCAACCCCTGGAGTGCCAGGTGCGCCGTAATCAGCCCGAGCGCTATCGACGCTGGGGTGGTCGTAGGTGTTCCAATGCTGAATGCCTCCGCGGCTCAGAATTGTTTCAGCTTTAGCGACTTCTGCTTCGCTGCCGTCCACCAGTACCAAGTAATCTCCTCGGGCCACGCGATCGCTGTATGCTTTAGCTTCCTCTTCGGGAATTCCCATGCCGACTAAAGCTCCGATCAAGCTGCCCGCAGCCGCACCCAAAGCCGTACCGGCAAGTGTAGTGGCGATCGCCGTAGCTGAGGCTCCTGCCAGCATAATCGGCCCGATGCCCGGAATTGCCACTAAGCCCAGACCTACCAACAAGCCTGTCAAACCGCCCAAAGTGCCACCTGTGAGGGCGCCCTTAGTCGCTCCTTCATCCGCCTTGTTGTCGGCGCTGTCGTGTACGTCAATGCCTGCGATGTCCCCTTTCGAGTCAGCATCCTTAGCGATGACCGAAACCCGGTTCATGTCGAAACCGGCAGTTCTCAGTTCTCCCAGCGCCTGTTCCGTCTCGCGGCGGGTTGAAAATACTCCCACGGCGCGCTTCTGGCGACCCGAAGCTCTGCGGCCGGTGTCTGCCGGCACATCGTAAATGCCCCAATCCTGAATGCCCCGCACGCTCATAATTCCTTCGGCTGTGGCAAGTTCGGCATCTGTTCCTTCTACGAATACCAAATATTCTCCGCGCGAGACGCGATCGCTATAAACTTTAGCTTTTTCTTCGGGAATTCCCAAGCCGACCAAACCGCCGACCAAACCGCCTGCTGCTGCCCCAATCGCGCCTCCGACTACAGTATCTGCCAGTAGAGTTGCGATCGCACCCCCCGCCATCACCGGGCCAACTCCCGGAATCGCTAGCGCTCCAATGCTTCCGAGTAACCCAATCAAACCGCCCGTCACGACTCCCGCTGTCGCCCCTGCTTTTGCGCCACCGCCTACTTTGTCGTCGGTACCCTTACCAGCGGTAGCGCCCGCAATGTCGCTGCGATCGAGATTTTCCCCAACTACCGAAACTTTATTCATCGGAAACCCGGTACTTTGCAGCTCCATCAGGGCTAGTTCCGTATCTCGGTAATTAGAAAATGCTCCTACAGCTCGCTTGTGTTGACCTAAAGCCATTTTTTTTCTCCTCGAAAATATACTACTTTTACACAACCACAGAATTTATGCTCTGCCATCAATCACATTTAGTCATTTTTTCCCAACAACTTTCATCGGTCGCTGGGAATAACTTCCCGCTCTATCTTCAGGTTGGTTTCCCACTAATTATCCGGGCTGGGAAATCGGAAATGGGGAAGGGGAAGTTGCAGGTATTGCGCGATTTTTGAGTGCGTGAATTTTAAATTCAATTTAAACTCTTTAACTTAAAACCCCGCTCTCCCTAGAGAGTCACCTAAGCGTTGCGATCCGTTCCGCAAGCAATCTTACCATGCCAAACTTTACCCTCTTCCCTCAGACTTCTCTCCTAGATAACTACATCCTTCTCCCTTCTTTCCCTCGGACTTCTTCCTTCTAATTTATTGACTGCTGCTAGGCGATGCGGGTGCAGCGGGGGCGACAACAGCAGTAACATTCACCTGTTTGACACCTTTAATCTCTTTAGCTAGTGGCTCAATTTTAGCTAAATCAGTTTGATTGGGAACTGTGCCGCCTACGGTGACAACCCCGTCTTTTGCGTCAACAGTTAGCTGACCTTTAGTGATGTTTACTTCTAACTTCGAGCGCACTTCACTTTGGAGGTCGCCATCAGCTCTGATTGCATCGCCTCCCGTCACGTTGTTGCGCTGTTCTCTGGCCCTAATATCAGAATTTGCTTGGTTTTGGCGAATCTGGCTAGTGGCATCACCCTGAGTTTTTTGAACTGTCTCGGCTGGGGGTGGGCTAGTGGTATTTCCTGTGGCAGAATTAGGAGCATCAGCGCTAGTTTTAGCCCCATCGCTGCAAGCAGCAGCTCCAAATAATAGGAGGCCGCTGAGGAGAATTGGTGTTAGTTTGTTCATAATAGGTTAATACCCTCCGGGTAAGCTTTCAATGAGGCTGACTTGGTTGAGCCAGATGGGAGCCAGATGGAGCAAGACAGCATCTTTGTTTTTGCTTTCTGGTTTGTGCTTTCTGCGCTTTAAAAATCCTTATATCAAATATATAAACTTGAGCAAGTATCTACATCGCTCCACGGGTGTAAAATTAATCTATGTCGTTAGATAGAGTACAAAAAATAAAATAAGGTCTTAAGTCAAATTTAGCGTAATTTAGTTCTGACCACATTATTACTCAAAAACAGGTTTGAGCCCGCCTTTTTTGTTGCCCAGGTCAATATTTACCTAGACACCAAGTTGAAAAGCGTAAGTTTTATTAATAAATTCGATCGCCACTCCCAACTAATTTTTCTCTCTTCCCTGCAACCTCTGACTTATTCCCTCAACCTCTCTCCGTTAAATCTGTTAAATCTCCTACACTACTCATTGCCAAACTTCCTGCTTCAAAACAAACGAAAAGAGTCGAGAAATTTTTGAGCATTTTCTGGTTCTGGGGTAGTGGCAACCAGGCCGTAAACGCGCGTTTCCACCAAAAAAACTTGACCTACACCTACAGGTTCAGTCGGGGAAAGCGGCTGAAACTCAAATTCTTTTCCGTGATAGCCTCCGAGGGAAATATCCCGCACTTGCAAGACTTTAGCATTCGCTGCCACGACGAAAAAATCAACGGCATTATTTAAAGTAATTCTGATATTATTGATATTATTGTTCCTCAGCCGAAAATCAAGGTCAAAGTATTGAAGCAAATAAGTTTCTTTGTTTTTTAAGTTCGATCGGTATGTATGAGCAATAATTTGATTTGAAAAAGTTTCTGAATTAATTTTGGGATTTGCCGGCATATCGATCGCAAACTGACCCATCGCCGAGCAAAATGGCTGCCACTCTGGCGTCTGAATGGCTGTCCGCAGCGGGGCTGGTTGAGATGCAGCGGGACGGGCAAACTTGACAGGGTATGAAAGTAATGTAGCAGTAACTAGAAGTATATACAGAAATTTCATTTGGGTAAAAATTATATATGCCCGATCGATCTGCGCTAGCCTAGAAATATATCCGCAAAGGGGGGATTTATGCTGAATATTATATTTACTCAACGGCGAGGCAACTCTCAAGGACGATCTAAAATCACTAAAACCAATAAAACCAATATACTCGTTGCTGTAAATACTTGGCTGGCTGTGTGTCTGCTGGCTGCTGTCACAGCTTGTGCAAACAGCCCCAACAGCAAGGCACTCGAAGAATCATTAGCCGCCGATCCGAAATTAAAACAAAACCCAGTAGTTTTCTCTTCCCCGCCACCAGCGACAGCAATTGAGACAAACTCTACCGCCAAACTTCCTCCCGATTTCCCGACAGAGATTCCACTCTATCCTAATGCTGAGTTAATCGAAGTTGGTGGGCAAACCGATCCGTCGCCAAAAAATGTGCGGCTGCGTTGGGAAAGCACAGATCCGGTTAATTCGGTTCAGAACTTTTACTCTACAGAGTTTGGGCGTCGCAACTGGGAAATAGTCAGCCGCCCAACCGCCGAGGGACAAGGTTCTTTGGTAGCAACGCGAGATAATTTGCGGGTAACAGTGTCGCTTTCTCCTACTCAGAAAGTAGGGGGTTTTACAGAATTTGCGATCGACTACAGCAAAGAAAGCCCCGAAATTGTCGCCAGTCCCCAACCTAATAATTCGGATTCTAGCACATCTCCAACCGCTTCACCAACTCCATCTAATTCAGAGGGAACTACTCCAACGCCATCTGCCTCGCCAAAATCAGCACAAGTTAGCCAACTAGACACCCAAATTCCTCAACAGTTGCGGCAGTATGTGGCTGATTTAACTCAGTTGGAAGTGCTGAAAGTGCGAGCAACAGAAAGTGCTAATTTAGAAACAGCCAGCACTTTGCCAAAACCCAACAAAATTGTCACTCGCCGCGAATACGCCCGCTGGTTAGTAGCAGCTAACAATCAGATTTATGCTAGCCGTCAAGCCAAACAAATTAGATTAGCAGTAGACTCTAGCGAACCGGCTTTTTCTGACGTATCCAAAACAGACCCAGATTTTTCAGTAATTCAAGGTTTAGCAGAAGCCGGTGTAATTCCGAGTTCGCTTTCGGGTGAAACTAAAGATGTGAAATTTCGCCCGGATGCACCTTTAACTCGCGAAACAATGATTCTCTGGAAAGTGCCTGTAGATAGTCGTCAAGTTTTACCGACAGCTAACATTGACGGAGTGAAAGAAAAATGGGGTTTTCAAGATGCTTCTAAGATTGATTCCCAGGCATCGCGGGCAGTTTTAGCTGATTTTAACAATGGAGACTTAGCGAATATTCGCCGCGTTTTTGGTTTTACTACTCTGTTTCAGCCGAAGAAATCGGTGACTCGGGCCGAAGCTGCTGCTAGTTTGTGGTATTTTGGCGTTCAAGATCAGGGATTGTCTGCTAAAGATGCCCTGGAAGCAAAGTCTCAACCGGCGGAGTAGAGTTGTTTGAGGTGGTTAAAAGTTTTGAACACAGCATCTACTTACCAATACCCAAGAAACCGGGTTTTTTCTCTGTAAGCAAACCCGGTTTCTGCGTCCAAGACTGACGAAATTAGACTTCTTGCAACAGTCCTTTTAAGCAAATTTTCGGACGGGCTCTCCGGCCCATCCCACAACAGAAAAAACTTTTTGTGGGATGGGCCGGAGAGCCCGTCCCAGCTATTTTTGCAAGAGGTCTATTGTACCAATTTTTGACAAATCGGCGGGCGATCGCCCGCCACAAAAATTGCAGCTTGAGTTTCTAGGAGTTCGGTGAATATGGCTTACCCAGAAACCGACTTTTATCTACGAAAATGCCCTGTAAAACGCGAGGCATATCCGGTGAAAAACCCCGTTTCTTTAATTCCTCTGGGGGAGTTATCGTAAAAAATTATTTTATAAAATTTACATCGGCTTTTCTGTCCTTGTGACCTACCCTAGGGAATAGATTTTTTTTAAATCTTAATTTCTGGATCCTGCCATACAACTGCTGCATTTGGCGAGCCAAGTTTCTACATATTTTAACTAACACTTGGTGCAAAACTCTCAGTAAGATTCCGGATGCCGTAGCGGCCTTAACGATAAATGAAAAACAGTGTTTGAGCTCTTGGAGAGCATTTTTTAATGTACGATATTACCTTATTTACCCCGCAAGACATGGCAAAATGCAGCTTAGTCCTGCGCCAGTTAGGTAGAAATACTGCTAGTATGGAAGCCAGCAGCCAGAAAATTGTTAACTATATTTACCAACATTTTTGCGACTCGCAAACTGGAGAAAATACCTGTGCCTTAGTGCGTTTGTTCAAAACTCATCCCTACGGGGAATTAGAAGACTCATTGCAACAATCCGCCCGCCGCTTGATGAAGGGCAATTCCCCCGCCGCCGACATGAAATGTTGGACTCTGCTAGCAGCCGCAGGCACACAACCGCAGTGGAATTCTCGGCACACAGCAGCAGAAAATACAGCTATTCCATTAGTTAGCACAAAATTAGTGGCTCAAATGCCGGCGATTTCGGAAATAATCCGGCAGTTCGGTTTAGACATTCCTACATTCCTCGGAATTGAGCCAGAAAGGTTCCTGCAATTAGAGCCCGCAGTATTAAATATTTTTCACGTATCAGAGGCAAAAGGCAGCCCCTTTATTCCTGAGCAAAATTCTTTAATTATCCCCTACCAAGTCAAGTCTGTCTTGGGATTTGGGGGACTTCTGCCGTCAGGAAGTTTGTTTGCGGTAGTGATGTTCCTGAAAGTTAAAATTCCCCAAGGCCGGACTGAAATGTTTAAAAATTTGGCACTTAGTGTCAAAACAGCATTGTCCCTCCCCGACGAACAAAGTGTTTTTGAGTATTCAGAAAATCCTCAAAATTTTGTTACTAATAACAATTTTGCCGAAACCCAATTACTGGAATATCAAGTTGCCACTTTAATTCAATTGCTGGATTGTTCAGAACAAGAAATGCTCAGACAAGCCGCTCGGTTTCAACAGACTATTGACAATTTACAGCGCGAACTTGCCGAGCACAAAAATAAGGAACAAACTTTGAAAGTAAGCCAAAATTCATTTATAGGCATCCTCAATATTCCCAAAGATGCTATTGTACGCGTAGAGGAAAATGAAGGAATTCAGCGTTTTAATCAAGGGGAAGAACAGATTTAAACTAAGCTCTGTGTTTAGCAACCCGGTTTATCCAAGAAACCGAGTTGTTGCGGTGTTTGTTGAGTCAATAGGAATTTTTGACAGCAACAACGCGAATTCGGCGATAATCTGCAATCCAATTACCATCGCGGTACAGCGCCGATCGCAAACGCTCTTCAACGGAGTTAATTACCTGCGATCGCACATCATCAGACAACCCCGACAAAAACCCGCCAGCAAACATCTCAATCCAATTTACCATACCCGCACTGCCACCTTCTAGGGGAGTCGGGCGATCGAACAAAACCGCATAACCCACATCAAATCCCTGCTTTTCCAGAAGCCCCGCATACTCGCCAATACTCGGAAAATACCAAGGATTAAGCGCTTCAGCCTCCTGGCAGCCAATTTCCGACAAAACACTCAAAAGCGCCCGGACGATCGCCCCCACATTCCCCTTACCGCCAAACTCAGCCACAAAACGCCCTCCCGGCTTCAGCGCTTTTTTCACGCAATTGATCGCAGCATCCGGTTGTTTTATCCAGTGCAAAACAGCATTAGAAAACACAGCGTCTAACGGCTCTTCTACTTGAAAATCCCTAGCATCCGCAGCCACAAAGTTAATGTGAGGATAGTTAACTTTTGCCGTGGAAATCATCGACAAAGATGAATCAATACCTTGCACAAAAGTACCATTTTCAGCAATCTTTGCAGTTAACTGTCCCGTACCGCAGCCCAAATCCAGAATTCGTTCTCCCGCCTTCGGAGCGAGTAACTCCAAAAGCGATTCACCGTACTGCCAAATAAAAGCATGATTTTTCTCGTAAAGAGATGTATTCCAAGAATCTTGTGACATTTGAAATTCCTCAAATTGTAAATTACACAGGGCGGTTGAAACCGCTTCTATACAAGCAAAACCCGCCTCCGCGGGTTGAAGAGTGTAGCGATAAACCGTGTTTCTGAGACGAACACGCGATTCGTTATTGAATTATTTCCCAGCAAGCAAACCAATTCCATCCCCATCAATACGGCAAACTCTAATATTTTCCAAAATCCGCGCTCCCTGCTTTTCATAAAAAGCAATTCCCGGCGCATTCTTAGCATTAACAGTCCATTCAATCCGCCCGCAATTTGTGGACTCAGCAATTTGTGCCAAATGTTTCAACAAAGCTGTACCGACTCCCATACCGCGCATAGGAGCTTGCACAAATAAATCATCAAGCCACAGACAAGGCTGCGTCAACAAACTTGAATAGGTAGCATAAAACATAGCAAATCCTACCGCAGTGCCTTCAATTTCTGCCAACAATACCCGCACTAGCGGAGGTTGACTAAATAAAGCTTGCTGCAATTGCTCTGCGGTTGCTGCTAACAAAGTTTTCGCTCCATCGAACTCGCTTTTTTGCGCGATAAAAGTCAGAATAGTTTCCAAGTCAGCAAGTTCTGCTTCTCTAATTTTGATATCCAAATTAGCCATTATTTAATTCTCAATCTCACCTATTAATCACTGTATTAAATGCCATGATTAATGTCCAATATTTTTTTAACTAACAACTTATACTTTTAAAGTATTAATGATAGGGGAGCTATGGAACTGCGACATTTACGTTACTTTATTGCCGTTGCAGAGGAACTGAATTTCACTCGCGCAGCGGAAAAACTGCATATTGCCCAACCTCCGCTGAGCCAACAAATTCAGCATTTGGAGGCAGAGTTGGGATTTCAATTGTTTCACCGCACCAAGCGGACGGTTGTGCTCACGGAAGCGGGACAGCTTTTTTTTGAGGAATCACAGAAAATTATGCAGCAAGTCGATCGAGCAATTCAACTCGGCCGACAGACAAGTCGGGGCGAACTCGGCCAACTGACGATCGGCTTTGTGAGTTCTGCAGCACACAACGTGGTTCCAGCGATTTTGCAAGCCTTTCGCACTCGGTGTCCCGCAGTCTTGCTCGAACTGCACGAACTGACGACAAACGAACAGTTGCAGCGGCTGCGGTTCGGGCAAATTGATATCGGCTTCGTGCGCCCTCCGGTTGAGGAAGATGGGATAAATTCTGAAATCGTTTTTCTAGAACCGCTGATCGTGGCACTGCCAGAAACGCATCCGGCGGCCGATCGCGCGAAGGTAGAATTACGCGAACTCTCTACCGAACCGTTCATTTTATTTCCGCGATCCCAGGCTCCGGGATTGTACGATGCGATCGTCAGTCTTTGTCAGCAAGCCGGTTTTAGCCCTCGCGCAGCTCAAGAAGCCATTCAAATGCAAACCATTGTGAGTCTGGTAGCCGCCGAGATGGGGGTGGCGATCGTCCCGGCGTCGATGCAAAATTTCCAGCGCAGCGGGGTAGTTTACAAAGCGTTGCCAGAATCAACCTGCATTGTGGCGATCGCCCTAATTTGGCGCAGCGATCCCACGGCGGCGGTGCAGCGGTTTTTGGAAGTTGCCAGACAAATCAGCGGATTTCATATTTGAGATTGTAAATTTTAGATTGACTGGTAATTTGACAAAGTTATCAAAACTCAAAGATTTTCTGTGCAACAACACCCGTAGAATGATTAATTGATGCTCGGAGTTCGAGCAACTACCGCCGTAAAAGTCGGCACGATCCGACCCCAACGGCTCACAATATCCCACATAACTATTCAGTACAAGAGAGCAAGGGATGGTATTGGCAACAGAAATGGGTTCGTCCCAACCGGAATCCTCTTTCGACCTATCTACTTATCTAGTCAATCGAAAAGAGGCGATCGAGGTAGCTCTCGACAGTGCACTGCCGGTCATCTACCCAGAGAAAATTTACGAAGCAATGCGCTACTCGCTGCTAGCGGGGGGCAAGCGCCTGCGTCCGATCCTGTGTCTGGCTAGCTGCGAACTGGCCGGCGGCACTACATCTATGGCAATTCCGACAGCTTGCGCTTTGGAAATGATCCACACGATGTCGCTGATTCACGACGATTTGCCGGCAATGGACAATGACGACTACCGGCGTGGCAAACTGACGAACCACAAAGTCTACGGCGAGGATATTGCCATTTTGGCTGGCGATGGTTTGTTGACCTATGCTTTTGAATTTATCGCCACTAAAACTCAGAACGTACCCCCCCAGCAGGTGTTGCAGACGATCGCCCATTTGGCGCGGGCATCGGGTGCTGCTGGACTCGTAGGCGGTCAGGTGGTTGATTTGGAATCGGAAGGCAAGACAGATGTTTCTCTGGAAACTTTGAATTACATTCACGCTCACAAAACAGGCGCGCTGTTAGAGGCCTGCGTAGTTTGTGGGGCAATTCTGGCTGGGGCCTCAGCAGCAGATTTGCAGCGGCTGTCTCGTTTCGCTCAAAATATTGGGCTGGCTTTCCAGATTATTGACGACATTCTGGATATTACTGCTACCCAAGAAGAACTGGGCAAAACTGCTGGCAAAGATGTTCAAGCAGGGAAAGTCACTTATCCGAGTTTGTGGGGAATTGAGGAGTCTCGGCGCCAAGCTTCGCAGCTTGTTGCTGATGCTAAGGCTCAATTGGCAGTGTTTGGGAGCAAAGCTCTACCGCTGCTGGCGATCGCCGATTTTATTACCAGCCGCAGTAACTAGAAATACCAAACACTATGCAGGAAATTTGCAGCGGCATATTAAACAATCATGTACTCGTGGTTGCTTTGCTCGCTTGTCTGGCGGCTCAGATCATGAAGCTGCCGATCGAATTAGTCAAAAATCGCAAATTCAATCTTCGGAATTTAGTAACCACCGGCGGAATGCCCAGCGCTCACTCGTCTTTTGTGGGCGCTTTGGCTGCTGGAGTGGGACAAACGATGGGATGGGAAAGTCCGGATTTTGCGATCGCTGCGATCTTTGCAATTATTGTGATGTACGACGCAGCAGGCGTCCGCCAAGCTGCAGGCAAGCAAGCTCGCATCCTCAACCAAATTATTGACGAGTTTTTTGAGGAAGATCACAACCTTAATGAGGCTCGCCTGAAAGAGTTGCTGGGACACACTCCTTTTCAAGTGCTTGTCGGTTTGGGGCTGGGAATCACTATTGCTTGGATCGCAGGGCCTGCATATTAGTTAACGGTTAACTGTTAACTTTTAACTGTTAGTTGACTGTTAACTGTTAACTAATGGCTACTGACCGAATTCTGCTTGCAGAATATCGTCATTATCATCGGCGATCGTGGCGACAATAGTAATAACCCGAGAAATTTCCCCGGCCGAGATTTCGGCGATCGTCCGAGTCGATATTACCGCAACTTGATTGTCAACAATGGCAAAATGAGATTCCAAAGTAGACAGCCAATTCATTTCTAGAAGTTTCCGCATTAATTGAGCTTCATTCTTCGCCGGCAACTGCAGTACAAAAGCCCAAACAGTCAAAGTATCATCTTCGGTTTCGCCGGTGAGTTGCACGAACACTTCAACACTGCCGTACTTAAACTTCCAAAGATGTCCCCCAGCTTCATTTTGACCGACCATCACTTTTTGGTCTACAGCCATGCTGGCGATGACAGTTTCAATTTCTTCTGCATAGGTGACGGCTGTGGCTTTTTCGACCTGCTCAGAGGCGATCGCGCTTTCACTCGATAGGCTTTCTGCGGAAGCTGTTTGTATGTTCGGCTCGCTGGTAGTCATGATTAATATTTAGACGGAAAACTATTCCAATAATCAGTTTACTTGCTCAAGCTTAAAATTATGACTTTAAATAACTGGTTCCGAGGCTATGCCTGGGAACCAGTATATCTCGCTTGTTTGTGGAGGCAGACGCAAGTTTGACTTGCAGAGCGGTTTCAACCAGGTTCGCGATCGTTTTTAAGCCTTGGGCTTAGTCGCCGCGGGCTTCTTCTCAATGGTATTCAAGCCGTTGAGGAACATCGGCACCAATTTCTCCACAAATGCCTGCGGGTCGCGGTTCCAGGCGCGCTGAGCTACATCGACTCTGGTCATTTGTAGGTCGGGGGCCAGCAGGGTTCTGGGCAAGCGTTCCATCAGGTATTGCGGGCGTTCCCACATCGGCATGGTGTTGGCAATATCCACGAGGCGGGTGACGCGACGGAGTTCTGCCCCCAGCATGATATCCATTCCCGATTCAAAAGCTGCTTGTTCGATCGCCACATACTTGCGTTTTGCCTGTTCCACCTTCTGGCGGTGTTCCGGGCTTTTGGCAGCTAGAGATCCCAGCCAGCGGTTGCCCCAGCGGACGTGACCAGCTTCTTCGGGAAAAATCTTTTCGATGGTTTCGCGAATTTTGACGTTTTCGTCGGTTTGGGGAGCCTGTTTGAGGGCGTGGATGTGGGCTGAGAAGTATTCGCAGCCCCGCTTTTCGGTGACGTTAATCGCGGCTAGAGAAGAAATTACAAAATCTTCGCGGTCTTTGGTCGGGTCTTGTTGCTCGCTGTCATACAACCTTTCAAATTCGTCTATGTAGGAGACTCCCGGCGGCTTTCCCACATTTTGGCCGATGTCTACCAGCAAGTCGGTGAGCCACATGGCGTGCCGCGCTTCGTCGGAGATGTGGCGGGAAAGATCGCGCACGAGTTCGGCCGGTTCGCCGTCTAGCTGTTCGATCAAGTCGGTGAGGTCTTTGCAACTGCGCTGTTCGCTGTAGCGGTAGCGGTTAAGGGTGATCAGGTGAATTTCGCGATCGCGCACTACTTGAGCTAAAATTTCGCGCGCTCCCATAGCGTTGCGAAGCTTGCGGGGATAGGCAACAGTCATGGTTTTATGTTTTTTTGTAAAGATACTTGTATAAGTGTAACGCAGTTTTTTCGACAACCAATTACCTCGCAAGGCAGAGAATTTTTGTTGAGCAGGGAGATTGAATTTTATACAGACAATTTTTTTACTCGCAGATCGCGCTCGACTTTCAATAGTTTTGAGTTGCGAGTCAAGCAACCGTTGCGCGACGCTCCCAAATAAATTTCACGCCCTCAAAACTTTTCAGGTTCCATCGAGTCTGAAGCCTCAACACTAGCAGGCTCTTGTTGAAATTTTCGCGCCTCTTCTACTTCCAACCTAGCCAGCGTTGTCGCCACATCGGCTAACTGTAAAGCCAGATTCATCCGACAAATCGGGTTTTTTTCCCTCCAGAGGTCTTTCGCCAAGAAATGTACTCGATAGCGAAACATTTTAATTGAATTTGGCGGAGTAACTTTTACTGTCATAGTCTTTCTTCGGTTGAAGTTTGAATGCGGAGCAGCACTCGTTCTAGCTCCAGGTAAACAAATGTCAGCATGATGACCCGATCTTCATCGGTGATTGTAACATTACAGCTTGCCGATCGGGGTTCGACGCTTTCGTGCCTGACAACTACAGTATATTTGCCCTGCTTCAGTTCATCAAAATTCACATCTGCCTCAAACAGATCAACTGTCTCCTCGGCGAGCACTCGTCCTTCTTGAGTCAGTAAAGTGACAAAGGCAATACCGTCAACTGAAGTCATGGCGACGTTACTCTGATTGCGGATCATCACAAAAATATCGGACATCGTTTGGTCATTGGTAATTGCTAATTGCTACTTTATACTGAGAGCAGCACCTGACAAACAAATAAGCATGAAAACTGTGCATTATTTCAAGCCTTTGCTAATTTTGACGGCTTTTGCAGCGGTTCTCGGTTTGGGAAAAAGTGGGGCGCTAGCTGCTGCCTCGAATATCTCTGAGACTGAGCCTTCTTTGCAGCTTCACGGCGTGCGGCTTGCTCAAAGGGACGATCGCAATTTAAGTAACTCGAAAGGTACATTAAAAGAAGGCAGTGCCCTCTCTATCGATCCTGATCAAGTTACGGGCATACCAAAAGCTGAGGCGCGGACACGTTTCATTTTGAATAAGATATATCGAGTTCAAGAAGGCACTACCGCTGATGATTTGTTTATTGTTGATGAGAAAGCAAATAAATGGGCTGTAGAGGATGTCTCTGAGGCTACAATGGGCCCTACTACTAACAGCGTTGCCCAGATAGTGTCGGGGAACGGGAGAGTATGGGCTCTGATCCAGAAGTTCTAAACTCGAAAAAAACGCCGCTTTTAAGGGCGGCGTTCTTATTAATTAAAAATCCTCGGTTAAAAATGGTATAATTACCATTTTTAACTTTTAATTTTTAATTATTAATTTTCTAACAGTCGTAATAGAGAGCAAACTCGTAGGGGTGAGGACGCAGCCGCATCGGGTTGACTTCGTTGTCGAGTTTGTAGGAAATCCAGGTTTCGATGAAGTCTTCGGTAAATACGCCAGTTTCTGTTAAGAAACTGTGGTCTTTTTCTAAAGCTTCTAAAGCGCCTTCCAAGGAACCGGGAGTCGAAGGAATTTTGCTCAATTCTTCCGGCGAAAGGTCGTAGATATCCACGTCCAAAGGTTCACCCGGATCGATTTGATTCTTGATGCCGTCTATGCCGGCGCACAGCATTGCTGCAAATGCTAAATAGGGGTTGGATGTGGCATCGGGACAGCGGAATTCTAACCGCTTCGCTTTGGGGTTGGTTCCCGACAACGGAATCCGCACGGATGCCGATCGATTTCCTTGAGAATAAGCTAAGTTTACAGGAGCTTCAAAGCCCGGAACTAAACGCTTGTAGGAATTAGTCGTCGGGTTGGTGAGTGCCAAAAGTGCCGGCGCGTGCTTGAGAATGCCGCCGATGTAATGCAGTCCCATTTGGCTGAAACCAGCATATTGATCGCCTGCAAATAGCGGCTGGCCGTCTTTCCAAATCGACTGGTGAACGTGCATCCCGGAACCGTTGTCGTTAAACAGCGGTTTGGGCATGAAGGTGATGGTTTTGCCGTATTTTTTGCCGACGTTTTTGATGACGTATTTGTATGTCATCAAGTAGTCGGCGGCTTGTACTAATGTGGCAAAGCGGAAACCGAGTTCGCATTGCCCGCCGGTGGCGACTTCGTGGTGGTGTTTTTCGATGGGTACGCCGCATTTGGCCATTGTCAGCAGCATTTCCGTTCTCATGTCTTGAGAGGTATCGGTTGGTGCTACTGGAAAATAACCTTCTTTGTAACGCGGTTTGTAGCCGAGGTTGCCGCCTGGTTCTTCTTTGCCGGAATTCCAGCGACCTTCGATCGAATCTACGTAATAGTAGCCGGAATTTTGGGTTTGGTCGAAGCGAACGTCGTCAAAAATAAAGAATTCTGCTTCCGGGCCAAAAAATGCTGTATCGCCCAGACCGGTTGTCAGCAAGTAGTCTATGGCTTTTTGAGCAATGGTGCGGGGACAGCGGCTGTACGGTTCGCCGGTGCGGGGCTCTTTGATGCTGCAAATGAAGCTGATGGTGGGTTCTGCCATGAACGGGTCCATCCACGCGGTGGTAGGATCGATGACCATTGTCATGTCTGATTCGTTGATGGCTTTCCAGCCCCGAATGCTGGAACCGTCGAAGGGTACGCCGTCTGTGAATGCGGTTTCGTCGATTTGGTCGTGGAACAGGGAAAGGTGCTGCCAGATCCCCGGCATATCGATGAACTTTAGGTCAACGATCTGGATTTTATTTTCTTTTATGTAGTTTAAGGCTTCTTGGGGCGTCTGGAACATGACTTACTCCTGATATTGGTTGTGTCTTGGCGATCGGCCGATTTCAGACTGTTTGGGCGATCGTAGGCCTTCAGTATCCACTATTTTGTATCTAGGGCTACAAAATTTTGAAATAGGGGCCCAGTGCGGCCGGGCAGTTTGAAATTCTTGCCCTGTGGATTTTTCGGCTGAAGATACAAGGCAAACGGCTGAATTTTACGACAGTTTGCCGCGGATAGACTACCCTTCGTGAAAATCCTATCTCAAATCTTAATCAAACGCCGATTTGTAGTAGTCTACAATAGGCGGTCTGTCTCAGATAGCAAAGTATTGATAAAGATTTTTGGGAGAGAAACTTATGCGCGATGCAGTGACGAGTCTGATTGAAAATTATGATGTTGCTGGTAGGTATTTAGACCGAGATGGTATCGATCGGTTGAAATCTTATTTTGCAACGGGCACGGCACGGGTACAGGCGGCGGCTGCGATTAACAGCAATGCTGCGGCAATTGTCAAGCAAGCTGGTATCCAGCTATTTGCTGAACAGCCGGAACTGATCCGTCCCGGGGGAAATGCCTACACGACTCGCCGTTACGCGGCTTGTCTGCGGGATATGGACTACTACTTGCGCTATGCTACTTACGCCCTAGTGGCTGGAAGTACCGACGTGCTCGACGAGCGCGTGCTGCAAGGTTTGCGGGAAACTTACAATTCTCTAAGCGTTCCCATTGGCCCGACGGTGATGGGGATTGGCATTATGAAGGAGATGGTTAAGGCTCAGGTGGAAGCTGCTGGCTTGTCTGTGGGGCCTTTTTTGGAGCAGCCTTTTGATTACTTGATTCGCGAATTGAGCGAACAAGATATTTAAGTCAATTTGCTAGTTCTTTTAGCCGCAAATTGCATTTGTGGCTTGCAGTTAGCAGCAGTTGGATCGATCGCTTTTTTTGGCCTCACAGCCTCCAAGCGATCTTTTTTTATGGGTTATGCCATTTGAGATTAAAGATTTTAGATTAAAGATTTTAGATTAAAGATTTGAGATTAAAGATTTGAATAATTGGGAATGACTGATGAATTAAGGGTTTGGAGCTTCCATATAATTGCATTATTTTTTGAAACTGGTGTTAAAAATCGCCAACAGATCCCCAGACGAGGCATTTGTCTAGGGGATTTTTGGTTTGGCGCAGAGCGATTTGTGCGACGGTTGTTGCTTCTACTTCGCCGTTGGGGTAAAGAATGTGGATGATGTCACCGCTGACGAATGCGAGGGGATTTTCTTGACTATTGCCCGGATTTCTTATAGGAAAGTTAATTGTTTTCATGGTCGATCGCCCTGGTGATAGTTGTAGTGCTTTTAGCTGCATATAAATCATCTGCTATTGGCCCAATTTTTTGTGTGATTCTATGAATGTTTATCTGTGATAAAACTACACAATCCGAGCGATCTCAGTCACATAATGTCAGGTGGGATCGATGCCCCGCGATGAGCCAAAAACCAAAATGGTCGCCAAAAATCCGCACTAGGGCTCGTGCGTAAGTGCTAATCTGGTACTTGTTCTTAACCCTATTCGTACAGATTAAAAACCTTGGCTAAACAGCGACTAGACACTTTATTGGTCAGCCTAGATTTGTGCAGTTCCAGACAGCAAGCTCAGGCCTTGATTCGGACTGGGAAAGTCTCTATCAACCAGCAGGTAGTTGACAAACCGGGCACTGAGGTTGACATTGCAGCAAAAATTCAGATTAAAGAGCGATCGCGCTATGTTTCTAGAGGCGGCGACAAATTAGCCAAAGCTTTAGAAGTTTTTGCGATCCCAGTAGCAGGCAGAATTTGTCTCGACGGCGGCATCTCCACAGGCGGTTTTACCGACTGTCTGCTGCAAGCCGGCGCCACCC
>JARCMA010000553.1 GCA_030248405.1 Microcoleus sp. MP8IB2.171 | reverse complement strand
GACTCTACGCTTGTGGTGGGGCTTAAATGGGGGATTTTAGATTTTAGCTTTCAGATTTTATAGCAACCGCTTGGGCGGTTGCTATAAAATCTGGGAGCCAATTCCTTAGCGGATACGCAAAACAGAGGGGTAAAACTTAGGCTTACCCCTCCTGCTTTTAATTTTTCTTGATTTTTAACGGGACTGGCCGGGTTCGAACCGGCGACCTAGCGCTTCAGATTTGTGTGAGTTTCCCCACTCTCTGGACTATACCTTCACCATATGCTTGCAGCTTTTAGGTGGTGACCGTCTAGTCTCTAAACCTTCCTGATTTCAATATAGGCGATTGTTTAATCGCGCTGAACTCAGGCTTGGCTTGGTATTGCCTTAGAGTCATAGGAATCCACGAACTCTTTAGGTTTCACCAAATTTGACCACATTCACTCCCAGAGTTTCCTCGCAGGGTGCCCGATTCTTCAGGAGGCGCTTGCTCTATCCATCTGAGCCACAGCCCCAGTTGCTAAACCGTTTTGATTATAGCAGTTAATGTCGATTTTGAATTTTTTATTTTGGATGATTAGCGATCGCCAGTTGCCAGTTTCGCAGCGATGCGGGCAAAGTTTTCTGCTGCGGTGAGTTTACCAGCACCGTAACAGGCGCGCTGCCTCCATGCGGTGACGGGGAGATGTCCGGGGGGAGCATTTTCGTTGAAGGAGAACTCGCTGTAATATTTCCAATTTTCCTTGACTCGCCAGCCGACTTGATCGCAAAATTCAGTATAATTTGCCTCGGTACTTTCCCAAATCTGCTGCTGCACACTCAACCCGAACCGCCCGCTGCTGTATTGTTGCCAAAGTTGGTCGATCGTGCGAAGGTCTGTAGGAGGAAGACTGTCAATATCGGCTGCACTCAGCCAGCCTTCGTCTTCCCTGACAGCGATTTGCAGCAAGATTTCCCAAGTGTGTTCATCAGCTTTGCGCCATTTTCCGGTTTCTAATAGCTTTGTCAATTGTCGGTAGTCCATCCCCACTTCGGAGATAGCCGGAGTTGAGTCAGGTATGGCGCCGATTTTGTCTTCTAGTCGCAGTAGAGTGCTGACAATCAATTCGGGGTTTAGTTGTTCGAGGCGGTACAGAACCCATTCTAACTGAGATTGAAGGTATGTGCGGGCGATCGCACCTTGCTGCATTTCGCCGTGCAACTCATCAAATTTTGCTGACCAATTTTGTTGATTGCGGGTCAATTCCCACATTTGTTTTGCCCACTGCAATCTAACTTGTTCTTTTTTTAAATAAGTTTTGGAAGGCTTAGCGCGTTGCGGGTAGGGAGTCAAATCCCACCCGCAAATCGAGCAAAACTCTGCTTTTTCTTCTATGTATTCAGCACCGCACACTGGACAGTTAGACATATTGCCTTCAGTTGACAGTTGACAGTTGACAGTTGACAGTTGACAGCTTTATAGCTTTATAGCAAGATAGTTGACAGTTGACAGCAAGATAGTTGACAGTTGACAGCAAGATAGCGACCTCTACCTGGAAGGAAGAGGATTGGAGTAATGAATAGTCTTCTTTTAATTTCTCCCGCTCAGGGTTCCGGCTTTAAACCAATTCTTTCTGGTAAATTCGGTTGCCAAGTAATTATGTGACATCGGTATAATTTTCCGATTGCATTGCTTGCGGAGACGATCGCACGAGCGGTATCATGGCGATCGAGCGCGGATTGGAGACTAATTATCAGTGGTAAGGTGCGCCGAAAAGCACCCGAAAATTACAAGACTCCTATTGCAAACATTCGCTCTTTTATCACGAAAGGCATCTGCGTTAATCTGCGTTAATCTGCGGTTTCCCGATCAATCTAACAAGGCAAGCGAATAGTAAACAAACTGCCTTTGCCCAAATCGGATTTTACCTCGATCGTGCCGCGGTGAGCTTCGACAATTTGCCGACAGAGGTGTAGTCCCAAACCTGTACCGGATTTCTTGTGAGTTCCCGGACCAAACCTTTCAAATAACTTTGCTTTTTCGGTGGGAGAAATGCCGGCGCCGGTGTCTTGGATTTCCATAATTACCCATGCCAGCGGTTGGTTTTTGAAGCTCGTATAAGCAGGTGAATTGGCAGCTTTTAAGCTGACATCTATTGAGCCGTTGTCGGTGAATTTAATCGCATTTCCGATTAAATTTGTCAGCAAGCGGTGCAGTTCCAGACGATCGCCCGGATACTTCGCAATCGGTGCACTTTCTGCACTTTCTGTCAAATCTAAATTTACCGACAAACCTTTAGCATCCGCTAGGGGAGCTAGTTCTTCAGCTACCTCATTAATAAGCTGGCGCAAGTCAACGGCAGCGAAACTTAGGGATTTGCGGCCTGCTTCGTAGCGGTATACTTCCAGCAACATATTTACCATCGCGATCAAGTTTTTGTTGCTGCGAACCATCGTCCCGAAAGCGTCGCGCATCTCAAGCGAAATTTCTCCCAAAGCTCCCTGCTGCATTAAAGTTAGCATTCGATCGGCTGCTACGAGGGGCGTCCGCAAGTCGTGAGCGAGTCGGGAGACAAAATCTTCGCGCTGGAGGGCGATCGAATTGCGCTCGTCTACGCTGTGTTTAAGCCGCAGGAGCGATCGTACCCTCGCCAGCAGTTCATCCATTTCAACTGGTTTGCGGATGAAATCGTCTGCTCCCATGTCCAATCCCTGGACTACGCTCGCACTGTCGTGAGCCGTGATCAGCAAAATCGGGATAAAGGGCAATTCCTTATTTTGCCGGATTCGTTTAGTGACTTCGTAACCGTCCATTCCCGGCATCATCACGTCTAGCAGTACCAAATCCGGGGCTGCCTTGTCAATTTGACTCAAGGCAGAAAAGCCGTTTTCTGCCGTGCTAATTTCGTAACCTTCTTCTTCTAGGATTGTCTGAACCAACAAAACATTATCTGGTGCGTCGTCTACCACCAGAATGCGATCGGCTTTTGTGGCATTCGGAACAGATAAATAACTCATTTAATTGTTAGCCTGGAAATAAATACTAACTTTAATATGGCATCCGATTTATGTTTTCACATTTTTACAGTTGTTAACTCTGTCATAAGGAAGATCTCACAACTTTATCAAATCTTTTTACTTTTGATCACTCGGATGTAATCTAATCTACTACTTGGTTGTCATCGTATGCACGCCGTCCCAATCCTCGGGCGGGGGTACTTCCAAATAGCTCAGGGAGCGGTCGAGGTGAACTTCCACAGGTCGATCGCTGGGTCGCATTGCTAAAGCCGCTTCAAAATAACTAATAGCTTTCTGAAAATTTCTAGCAATATAAGCATCCCTACCGTTACTGTAAAGTTCCAAAAACCGAACGGTTTCCCCGTCGATGGGTTCAGAACTATTTTGCAGCAACTCGTAAATACCCACTGGCTGATTTTTGCCCTTAACCCGCACCTTGTCTAACTCTCGCACCCAAATTCCTTCGCGACACAAACTGTATGTAAATTCGCTCAAAATTATATCGCATCCGTACTCCTTTGTAAGCTGTTCCAATCGCGAACTCAAATTCACAGCATCCCCGATTACCGTGTAATCCATCCGCTTTTGGGAACCAATATTTCCCGAAACCACCTCTCCGGAACTAATCCCAATTCCGAAGCGAAACGGATCTGCACCGGGGCGAGAATCA
Source organism: Microcoleus sp. MP8IB2.171 (assembly GCA_030248405.1). Taxonomy (GTDB): domain Bacteria; phylum Cyanobacteriota; class Cyanobacteriia; order Cyanobacteriales; family Microcoleaceae; genus Microcoleus. The sequence continues at coordinate 15,274 of JARCMA010000553.1, read as the reverse complement.
TTAAACTCTTTCAAACGCCGGCGCATATCTAAAGCCGACTGAACCGCCATCCAACCGTGACTTTCCGGGGGATTGAGCGGCAGGGGCGCGCCGAAAACCGCCATTAAAGCATCGCCGATAAACTTGTCTAAAGTGCCTTCGTAGTGGAAAACGGCCTCCACCATCGTCTCAAAATATTCGTTCAGCAGGGATACCACATCGGACGCTCCCAAATTTTCGGTCAGCGTGGTGTAGCCGCGAATGTCGGAAAATAAAATAGTGACTTCTTTGCGTTCGCCCACCATCAGGGCGCCTTCACCCAAGGCCATCACTTTATCTACGACTCCAGGAGTCAGGTAGCGGTACATCGTATTTTTCATCCGCTTTTCGCGGCTGATGTCTTCGAGCACCACTAAACCGCCACGCACGCCGCCCTCTGGATTGATCAGCGGGTTGACAGTCAAATTCAAACTACGTTCAATTACTTTAATTCGAGAGGCGGGGATGGGCAGCGGACAATAAGGGTGATACAGGGCAGAATTTCGCAGCGCAAATAGAGATTGGGCATTAGCTAATTCTGCCAGCGCTACTTCCTCAGTCCAGGCGCGGTTTTCGCCCCAAGCGTAATATAAATTGGGGTCAGTGCGATCGCGCACGGCCAAAATATAACTTTCTTCTTCTTCTTTATGTTGGGAATTTAACGTTTTTTCTACCAACAGTCCCACAGTTAAACTTTGTTCAGGAACATAATGTCGGGCAGCATTTTTGAGACTGTCTTCTAGTCGAAATTGCAAATTGTCGATCGGCACAACTTCCCAAACATAGCGATTCACAAGTTTATCTTCCCAAATCTGGGGATTGTGTTTGCTTTTAGCTTGATTTACCGGACAGCCCAACAATTCTAGGGCTGCTTCGTTAATAGTCACAACTCGCCCCTTCAAATCCGTGGAAATCACTGCATCAGAAAGACTTTGCAGCATATCTTTCTGATACTGCTTTTCCACCATCACGTTTTGAAACAGTTGAGAATTTTGCAACGCCATTCCCGCTTGGGAATTAAACGCTCGCAAAAACTCTTCGTCGGAAGGAGTGAAAGTACCTTGGTTCTTATTAATTAGCTGAGTTACCCCGATCAGCTCACCTTTAGCGTTATGCACCGGCATACACAAGACAGTCCGAGTGCGGTATCCCGTTTTCTGGTCTGTAGAAGGGTCAAAGCGGGGATCGTCGTAAGCATCTGTAATATTTAGATGTTGACCTGTCGAAGCGACGTAGCCAGCAATTCCCTTATTAGCAGGAATGCGGATTTCGACCATCGTTTTGTCGTCGGCCTTGGCAACTTTTGTCCAGAGTTCGTTGGTTTCCCGATTTAACAAAAATAGCGTGCTGCGATCGGCTTGCATCAAGTCGCGAGCTTGATCCATGACAGAGCGCAAAGTTGTTTCCAAGTCAAGACTTTGACCCAAAGTCGTGGTGGCTCTCAAAAGTGCGGCAACCCCTCGCTGGTTGCGCGCCACGACGTAGAAAGACTGACAGCTTTCGAGAATAATCCCGATCGAATCTGCAAAAGCCTGGAACTGCTGTTCGTCTTCCTCGCTAAAGGAGACATTGCCAGCTTTATTTAACAGTCTGACCACCGCTACGGGTTCATGTTGGCTCTTGCTGCTAAAAATCGGCATACAGAGCATGGTCTCGATCTGGTAGCCCGGTGGTTCGTCTACTTCGGAATTAAAATGCTCGTGCGATCGAGCTTCGGCGACATTGATCGATTTTCCGGTTGTTGCTACGTAGCCTAAAATGCCTGCATCCATAGGCAAGCGCACTTCTACATCCTCGCCCGTAAGTGGATCGAGTGTTTTGTGCCACAGTTGATTTTTGTTGGAGTCAACCAAAAAAATTGTTGTCCGGTCTGCTTGCAAAATTTGACCAATTTTGACAGTGAAGGCATCTAAAAGTTGCTCTAAGAGACTTTCGAGTGCTTCATTGTTAATCAGGTCCATCGCCCGGATAAATTGTTGAAATTCAGCCGTGATAAAGTCCAGCAGGCACACTAATTCAGGAACTGGCAGGCTCTTAACACGGGAGGTCAATGCCCCCATAAAATTGACTTGAGTCAGTGTAGCCAGAACGCTACCAGTATTGGAGAATGTCATGATTAACTGCTTGCTCAGAGGGGTAGACTGACCGCAGGTCGATCGGCGCTTGATTCGGCGGCGGTGCAAACTCTTGAATTTGTTTGCAAGCGCATCGGCACTCGCTTGTCGCTTTGATGAATCGTGAGTTCAAAAGTGGCGCACGCAACTTCAGTTTGCTTGTTATGTATACTCGATCTTTTTTTTTACAAGACCGATACTGATCCTGGTTCGTGAATTAAAGCTGAACTTGAGTTCGGAACACTGCCAGCCTGAAAATTAATTTGCAGGCTGGTGCGATCGATCGCGGGCGATGTAGATTTTACGCTCTGTGCTCGGATGCTGCGCGGTGTGACTGTTTTAGCGCGATCGGCGACCGTATCCGGTCTGGTGTTGGGCGGTATTTTGTCACGGGCGAAACATTCCAAAGCTACTCATCAAAAAAATGGGTAGAAACCCCGTCCCTTCGGCAAGCTCAGGGCAAGCCTTTTAGGACGGCTTTACAAAAAGATTTGCCTAAAACCAACAATATCACAGAAAATGTGTTAACCTGTGAGAATGGAAAAAGCCTACCGCTACCGTTTCTACCCCACGAGCGAGCAAGAAAATCTCTTGCGACGGACAATGGGGTGTACACGGTTAGTATACAACAAGGCTTTGGCTGCTCGCACAATCGCGTGGTACGAGCATCAAGAGAAAGTTGGCTACAGCCAAACTTCCTCCATGTTGACGAATTGGAAGAAAGAGGAAGAGCTTGACTTTTTGAATGAAGTTAGCTGCGTACCTCTTCAACAAGGACTCAGACACCTTCAGGCGGCATTCAGCAACTTCTTTGCGGGTCGTGCTAGATATCCTAACTTCAAGAAAAAGCATAATGGCGGTAGTGCTGAATTCACCAATTCAGCTTTCCGCTGGAAAGATGGACAGGTGTTTTTGGCTAAATGCAACACACCATTACCTATTCGCTGGAGCAAACAGATTCCCGAAGGGTGCATCCCATCTACCATTACGGTAAGACTGACACCTGCTGGACGTTGGTTTGTTTCCATACTTGTAGACGACTATACAATCAAGCCACTTCCGAAGATAGAGAAATCTATTGGATTGGATGTAGGAATAACCAGCCTAATTGCTACTAGCGATGGCGATAAAATCGCCAATCCTAAGCACTTTAAAAAGCTTCGCAAGAAGCTAAAGAGGAAACAGAAAGCGTTAGCCCGCAAGCAAAAGGGAAGTAACAACAGGCAAAAAGCGCGGGTACAAGTAGCAAAGATCCATGCACAGATAACCGATGCGCGTCAAGATTTTCTACATAAATTAACAACTCAACTAATTCGTGAAAACCAAACGATTGTAGTTGAGAATTTGGCTATCAAGAATATGGTGAAGAACCATAAATTATCCCTTGCCATCAGCGACGCTAGTTGGGGTGAGTTAATTCGTCAACTTGCGTATAAATGCCAGTGGTATGGTCGAGAACTGATTAAAATAGACCGCTGGTTTCCCAGTTCTAAGCGTTGTGGAAACTGCGGGCATATTGTAGACAAATTGCCGTTGAATATTCGGGAATGGGAATGTCCTAAATGTGGGACAAACCATGACCGAGATATCAACGCTGCAAAGAACATTTTGGCGGCTGGGCTAGCCGTGTCAGTCTGTGGAGCAACTGTAAGACCTAAAGAGAGCAAATCTCGGAAGGCTGGTGCTACGAAGCAGAAACCTAATCAGTGATGATTGGGAATCCCCGTACCTTGACAGTCGGGGTGGATGTCAAAGTTTAATGGTAAACGCAACAACACGATAGCTACCGTAATCTAAGCAGCAAAAAAGTTCCGGTCTTTGAGGACATCCATCCCCGCTACAAACCGAAGTATCGCGCGAGACCAGCGAAGCTGTCAGTGCTGTTTAAAGGCACGACATCCCGGCATTTAGGCAGCAGAAGGCATGGACTGAGCAAATATCACCGATTGATAGTAGCGTCGCAGTTGTGCGGTAGCAGCGCCCCAACCCCAGCGTTCAGCTTCACAGCGAGCGTTTTGGCGCAGGGTTTCCCGTTCTTCTGGATTGGCAAACAGGCGCTTTGTAGCAGCCAGAGCTCCTGCTTCGTCAGCCGGATCAAATAAATATCCGTTAACGCCGTCAGTGACGATATCAGGAATTCCGCCACTGCGCGCCGCCACTACAGGCGTCCCTGCAGCCATTGCTTCTAGGAGCACTAAGCCCAGGGTTTCGGTGCGGGAGGGAAAAATGAAGGCGTCGGCCGATGCGTAAGCAGAAGCCAGTTCTTGCCCCTTGAGGTAGCCGACAAAATTGGTGGGTGTACCGGCAAAATATTGTTCAAGGGTTTGCCGATGCGGGCCGTCTCCCACTAAGGCGAGGCGGGCATCGGGAATCGCTGCGAGGACTGGTTTGATGCGTTCGATTTCTTTTTCTGCACCCAGGCGGCCGACGTACAGCAGCAGGGGACTGTCTGGGTTATTTTCCGAAAGGCGCGATCGCATTTCTCGACTTGCCAATCCCGGGACAAACATTTCAGTATCTACGCCCCGCTGCCACAAGTCTACTCGCTCAATGCCGTGAGTTCTCAACTCCTCCACCATTGCTGTAGAAGTGCAAAGATTCAATTCGGCTTGATTGTGAGCGCCTTTGAGCAATTCCCACAGCAAAGGTTCAAGCATTCCAAAACCGTAATGGTGCAAATATTTAGGCAAATGCGTGTGGTAAGAAGCCAAAATCGGAATATTAAACTTTTTGCCGTAATATATACCGCCCAATCCCAAAATAGCCGGATTGACAACATGAATAATATCCGGTTTAAACTGCTGTAATTGTTGGCCGATTGCCGGACTGGGAAGCGCCATTTTCAGTTCCGGGTACATGGGCAAAGGCAAACCCTCTACACCGTAAACGCGAGCGCCTTTGTATTCTGTAATCCCGTAATCTGGAGAAAATATCAGAACTTGTTCGCCCGATCGCTGCAAGTGATCTACAGTGTGAATCAGGCGCGTCACAATGCCATCTATTTTTGGCAGAAATGTTTCAGTGAACAGAGCAATTTTCATAAAACGAAGAAAGAAGGAAGAAGGAAGAGGGAAGAGGGAAGAAGGAAGAAGGAAGAAGGAAGAAGGAAGAAGGCTGTAGTTATTCTTTATATATTATTGTTTAGGAAATCTATAGTCCCTGTCTTTGGCAAATCTCGCGGTTAGTAACAGGATTCACTGTTTAATTAAGTTAAGTGCGATCGAGAGGTTTCTGGGGTAAAATGCAAATCCCCTGAATACCAATTGATACAATTATTCCACCTAAAAGCAATCCCACACCTTCAGCAAAGCAGTTGATTCGGTGAATTTCCTGTGCAGTTCTGGCAATTGATATCTCCTTTTCCGCAGCCACAGGCGATGCGCTAACTCGGCGGTAATTTTGATAACTCGCCGTCAGTGCAGCCCATTCCGGTATTAAATAATAAGCACAAACTGCACTAGCAGAAAATCCCGGCAGAACAACTAAAAGCAACAAGATGAGAATTCGACTTTTCACGGTATTTCTTCCCAAACAAGCCAGGCGAAAAAACTTTAGGCGATTTTTAAATTCACCGCAGAAGAAGCAGAAGACACAAAGCCAAAAAGAAAAAATATAGATCGTGTTCCGACACGAAAAAAGTAATATACAGCCAACTCCCTTCAGAATTAGCGAACATTTCCCTTCTTTCCTCTTGCTTCGCGCCCTTCGCGCCTTCGCGGTTCGTTAAAAAATCTCTTACCCGCCAATAGATACCAGAACTTACTTCCAAGAAACCTTCGGCAAAATCTGGTTTTTATCGACACGATGCTGATATTTTGTAGCAAAATTCAGCAGAGAATCGAGCAGGGAATCTGAGAGATAGTGCGGCTGCAAGCCTAGTTCTAGTAAACTGGTGTTTTTGGCATTGAAATAATGTTCTTCTTTCTCGACTCTGGGATTTTCGAGGTTGTTGATTTCTACTTTTAATCCCATTGCCGTGCCTGCTTTTTGCACCAATGAGGCTAACTCGCCGACGCTGAATTGTTCGGTGAATTGGTTGAAGACGCGGAATTCTCCGGCGGCGGCGGGGTTGGCGATTGCTAATTCCACGCACCGCACGGTGTCCCGAATGTCTAGGAAGGTGCGGGTTTGCCCGCCTGTGCCGTAAACTGTCAGGGGATGACCGATCGCAGCTTGGACGCAAAATCTGTTCAATGCCGTACCGAATACTCCGTCGTAGTCCAAACGGTTGATTAACAGTTCGTCCATGCCGGTTTCTTCTGTGAGCACGCCGTAGACGACGCCCTGATTTAAGTCGGTGGCTCTTAAACCCCAGATTTTGCAAGCAAAATGGATGTTGTGGGAGTCGTGGACTTTTGACAGGTGGTAAAAACTGCCCGGTTGTTTGGGATAGGGTAGTGTATCTTTGCGGCCGTTGTGTTCGATCGTAATGTAGCCTTCTTCAATGTCAATATTCGGCGTGCCGTATTCGCCCATTGTCCCCAATTTCACTAGGTGACAATCGGGGAAGTCTTCGCGGATGGCGTACAGCAGGTTGAGTGTCCCGACGACGTTATTGACTTGGGTGAGGACTGCGTGTTCGCGATCAATCATTGAGAAGGGGGCAGAACGCTGTTCGCCGAAATGGACGATCGCCTCTGGTGCAAATTTTCTCATGCTTTTGCTGAGAAAATCGTAGTTGGTGATGTCACCGACGAACAAGTCGATCGACTTACCCGTTAAATCTTGCCATCGCTGGAGTCGTTGCTGAATCGGTGCAATGGGAGTGAGGGTGTCGCTGCACAGTTCCAGATCCCAGTGCCGCCGCACGAAGCTGTCGAGGATGCCAACTTCGTGACCTTTGTTAGAAAGGTAGAGTGCGGTTGCCCAACCGCAATAGCCATCGCCACCAATAACCAGGACTTTCATAAAACAACGGTGAATCTTGCTTGCCAATACTGGGTTAATGTACCAGGTTATGGTACATTCTGAACCTTTAATCAAGCGTGTTCGCCCAGGATGGACTCAGTTTTTTTTGCATTAAACCTGAATTTCGTCGGCGAAGCTGGCCCAGCGGATGAATTCAAAGGGGCCGGCTTGGGCTCCCCAGACGTGGGCGTCGGTTTCGGGGTCACGTCCGCGATCGTGGCTAATAAATTTGTCTTGGTCAATTTCGAATTCGCTGTCTAGATAGGTTTTTTTGCCCTTTCTGACCACCATACAGCCTTTTCCGGGTTCGACAGACCCTTTGAAGCTGTTGCCCGTCCAGTGCGTAAAAAAGGTGCAGCCTGGGAGGAGTGTCAGTTGTGCTTTTTTGATTTCTTGCAGCCGTTGCGGGTCGCGGGAAGCGCCGTAGAATTGCTCTTCGTTTTCTATGGCATAATTTTCGATGTCGATGCGATCGTCCACCGGGACTAATTTCAAAACTCGGACTCGGTACGGTACATTCAGTTCAATATCGTAGGCTTGTTCTAGGTACAAGCTGAACCCATCCAGAACTTCGAGCGGCAAAGGCCTCATGCAGACGCGGATGTGAGCGAAGAATGGCGGGTTTTCAAAGGCTTGGGCTTGGTTGCTGAAGTCGGCGGCCATCCAGCGGGCGAGGGTGACGATATCTGTGGAATGAGTCATTTCGATTTTAGATTTTAGATTTTAGATTTTGGATTGAGGGAGTAGAAGTTATTTTAGGGGAAAGCGGGCGATCGGCTATAGAAGGTGTTATGTGCTTTACGAACAAGTAAAGAAGCGGCGGCGATAAGTACGGCATTAATCAAGGTATCCCCGACGCGAGATCGCTCTTTTCTTCTACCAGGGCTCGAAGTTTTAGTCGAACTCGCCCCATTGGTGCGCCCTCAATCTTCCAAAATCTCGACCAAATCTTCCATTGTCACGTCGAAGGCGCGGGCAATTTTGTAGACAGCAGAAAGATCGACTGTGTTTAAAGCATCGCGCTGAACGTAGCTTCTGACAGTGTTGTAGTTAACTCCGGATCGATCGGCAACTTGCTTTAGTGTCCAACCCTTTTGCTCAGCTAGTTCTCGAATCCGCAGTCTAACGTATCCCATGTTTTAACTTGACATTGATGCGTATGCAACATATAATATCTATGTACACTGAAAACGATCGCCCTCCTAGCCTCGAAAACTTAAGGGCGACCGTTTTTCTACCAAATCCCGCTTTCGGCGGGAAGGATTACCCTATGATACCAACATCCAAGCCCAAATTAAACACTCATCCCTGGTGTATCGTGCGGCAATTGCCAAATATGCAGCGATTGGTGGTTGCTCGGTTCCACCGCCGGGGCGATGCTGAGGGATACATACAGATTTTACAGCGGTTGTTGCCGGCGGCTAAACACGCGATCGTTTTTGATACGACAGGGGCCCAGAAATTGGCAGAAGTGCGATCGACTCAATTAGAGCAAATGTTGTAATTAATCAGGAGCGATCGTGTTTTATAGCAAGTGCGATCGCTCCTTCAACCTCAAGGTGAATAAACCTCAGATTTAGCGTTACTCTCAAGATATTGCTGATAAGCTGCGTCATCTCCTCCAAAGGACTCGATCGAAATACGAGCACTTGGGACTGGCATCAGCGGACTAGGTTTAGGTGCGTACTGACAATAACAAACAGCAATCATATCGTAGTTGCTTCCTGGTTCCGCAGTTGGGTATTGTTCAACCCTGACAACTTCCCAATCTCCGACTCGATAGTGAGTATCGCTATCGGGGAATTGCGGATCGTCGAACTCTTCAATCCGGTAAAACTCGTAGGGACGATTCCCTGGTTGAGGTAGGGGTTCGTCAGAGGAATCGTAATACTCGCAGAGAATATCAGTTATTGCCCCAGTGTGAGCCAACATTCTATTTTCCCAGCCTTCTGCTGACATCGATTGAGCCTTAAAAATGATATATTTCCGCATAATTAATCTTCATCCTCATTTTCTAGATAGTTAGGAAAGCGAGTTTGTCCTTTAAAGATACAATTGACTTTTAAAATATCTCCTCCGACTCTCTTAATTCGCAGCAACTTCCATCCATACTTTCGTTCCATTTCCAAACACTTTTCTGGATCTGTTGCTGCGTGCCAAGAGGTATCTTCTGGGTTGGATTCATTAATATTGGTCATGCAATTGTCAATAAGTCAAATATCAAATTAATCAATTCTAGCCTAAAGTTATATTAGTCGAAGCATTTGCGCCTAAAATCTACAGATTAAATCAGAGATTTTAGGCGCAAATACTTTGTCGAACTGATACTTTTGCCAGAGATTAAATCCTCTGGTTCAGACATCTAAATTAGCAAATTAGATGAGTTTGACAGCCCGCAGACCAAACATCAGCACTGTCGCCAAGCCGATCATGCCCCCGAAAATCCCAAAAAAAGTTATTGCTCCGCTAAGAGTCATTGCAATTTCTCCAAAACAATCAATAAAAAGACATATAAGAACTATAATCGAAAATCTAATATCTAAATTAGATAAATATGCAATCGATAATTAAAGTTGACTTGGGGCCACAATCTTACAATGTTTGCGTGCGATCGGGCGGTTTAGACGAACTCGGCAGTCTGATGAGCGATCTAAGTTTGGGCAAAAAAGTGCTGCTGGTGTCGAATCAGTCGATTTTTCGGCAGTACGGCGAAAGAGCAACAGCAGCCCTCGAATCGGCCGGTCTGGAAGTCAGTAGCTGCATTTTACCACCGGGAGAACAGTACAAAACTTTAAATTCGGTGCAGAAAATTTACGGTGCGGCTTTGGCAAACCGCTTAGAACGTTCCTCGACAATGGTGGCTTTGGGCGGCGGGGTGGTTGGCGATATCACCGGTTTTGCGGCCGCGACTTGGCTGCGGGGAATTAATGTGGTGCAGGTTCCGACTTCGCTGCTGGCGATGGTTGATGCTTCTATTGGCGGCAAAACGGGGGTAAATCATCCTTCTGGGAAGAATTTAATCGGGGCTTTTCATCAGCCGCGTTTGGTTTTGATTGACCCGGATGTACTTAAAACTCTGCCGGCGCGGGAGTTTCGTTCGGCGATGGCGGAAGTTATTAAGTATGGCGTGATTTGGGATGCTGAACTTTTCGGGAAGTTGGAGAATTGCAAGCGTTTGGATCAAATGCGCTATGTGAAGGCGGATTTGTTGGCTGAAATTTTGAGCAGGTCTTGCCAAGCTAAGGCTGAGGTGGTTAGCAAAGACGAGAAGGAATCGGGTTTGCGGGCGATTTTGAATTACGGGCACACCATTGGTCATGCTGTGGAAAGTTTGACGAATTACAAGGTGATCAATCACGGGGAAGGAGTGGCAATCGGCATGGCTGCGTCTAGCCGGTTGGCTGTGGAGTTGGGAATGTGGGATGCTGAGTGCGATCGCCGCCAGTCTGCTTTGCTTGAAAAAGCGGGTTTACCTGCCAAATTGCCGGCGGGTGTGGATGTTGAGGAAATTTTGCATACTTTGCAACTCGATAAAAAGGTGCAGGATGGCAAGGTGCGGTTTGTGCTGCCGGTGCGCTTGGGTGAGGCTGCTGTGAGCGATCGGGTGGATGGAGATGTGATTTTACAAGTTTTGAGGGAAATGCTTTAGATTCCCGTTTTTGGGGGTTTTTAACCGCCGCTGAACGCCCATTAACGCCGATCGCCAAAGATGTTTTTTCTTTCAATGTGCGATCGGCGGTTGAGTTTAGGAGTCGCTGGATCGCGAATTAATTTCCTCCAAAATTTGATCTACTCTGTTAGCAGCTTGAGTTCTACCTTGCTTGATAAATAACTCCTTAGCTTTTTTGAGGCTGGCTACCGCCTCCGCTTGGTTTTCCTTGTCTCCTTGCTGGTACAAACCGACTCCTAAATTGTTTAAAGCATCGGGATATCGATCGTTAATTTTAACGGCTTGTCTCCACTGAACAATTGCCTCGGGCAACTGCCCCTGACTTGCCATCGCCACGCCTAAATCGTTGTGAGCTTTGGCGTGCTGCGGGTTGACTTCAATTGCTTTTTGGAATAGAACGATCGCATCGCTCATTTTACCTTGCCCCGACAGCATACTTCCCAATTTGTAATAAGCATCCGCTTGTTTGGGATAGCGAGCGATTAGTTGCCGGTACAAAGCTTCGGCATTAACAGCATTTCCTTGACCGTAAAGGTCGTTGGCCGTTCTCAAGCCCATCGTGTAGCCTTTACCTACAACTTGGCACTTTTTCTCGGAGTTGCCTTCCTGCTTGCAAATCCTGAGTTCGTCTCCCTTCATCTCGTAGGATAGAACTTCCCGAACAGCAGGGCCTCGGCGCGATGGCTGCAAGTTTTGCGACTGGAAGTTTTGCGAGAGTTGCAGGGCGATTGGCTCAGCTTGTGCCGGTTGGGCCACTGCTGTATTGCAGATTCCTGCACCCACCAAAATGCTTGGGGCAATCCACCTCAAAGGTTTGAACAAGCGAAACTCTCGATCGTTTTTCATGTCTTTTGTGGAAACGTGTTGTTGATATGCTGGGTTTCACTAGCGCCGTAAGAGTCCGAGCCGATGGGGCCCACCCGATGAAATAGTTAGTTATTAACAGTCGAGATATTTTAGCACTGCGGGGCCGAGTTTGAGTTAAATTAGAGTAGAATTCCGATCGATTCTCAGTCAACCTTAGCAGGAAAATAGAAATGGGGCAGTCTATTCTTACCATGCTCTTTGCGCTCATCCTCGGCTACGCTGTTAACTCAAGCGTCAAAATAGTCAGCGGTGGCGACGAAGCTTTAGTGGAACGTTTGGGTCAATACAAGCGCACCCTCAAGCCAGGATTCCACTTTATCAGTCCCCTGGTCGAAAAAGTCGTCTGCGTGGACACAAGCCGTGAAAGAGTTTTAGACATTAAACCTCAGTCAGCAATCACGGGAGATAATGTGGCTCTCGAAGTCGATGCCGTTGTGTATTGGCGGGTTGTGAATTTGCAGAAAGCTTATTATGGAATCGATCAAATTGAAAATGCGATCGCCAACTTAGTTTTAACGACGTTTCGCGCTGAAATTGGTCGATTGCCCATGCAAGACATCTTGGGTTCCCGAGATGACATGAATAAAAAGTTACTCAAGAAGTTGGACGAAGCTACTGAAACTTGGGGTGTCAAAGTAATTCGGGTGGAAATTCAAAGCATTACACCTCCGAAAAGGGTGCAAGAAGCTATGGAAGAAGAGCGGGCTACCAAGAGCGAGTGGCAAGCAATGGTCAATAAGGCGATCGGCACTAAGGAGTACATGAGGCTCTTAGTTGAAGCTTTAGACTCCAATCCGAATAGCCAGCAAGTTTTGAATTACTTAGTAACAGAAAAATACTTAGACGCTCAACAAAAATTAGGCGAAAGCGACAATGCCAAAATTCTGTTTATGGATCCGAGGAGCATGACGGAAGCCCTGGGCGAGCTGATGGGTTCTATGCCCGATGTGATTCATTCTGAGGGCGGGGAAATGAAAGTTATTGATACTAACACTTCTCAAGACTGATTCCTGAAGATAGCGTCGGCAACCAGACAAACATCGTGCATTTCTCTGACATCGTGAACTCGCAAGATATCTGCCAAATTTGCGATCGCACCTGTACAAGCCGCCGCTGTCCCCCAAACTCTTTGTTTAGCTTCTGGCTGATTCAAAATGTGACCGATGAAGCTTTTTCGCGATACTCCGACTAAAATCGGACAGTCCAAAACACGAAATTTTGGCAACTGTTGCAGAATTTCTAAGTTTTGACTGTAAGTCTTGGCAAAGCCAATACCAGGGTCAAGAATTATTTGAGATTTGTCAATCCCTGCAGCAACTGCTGCCGCAATTCGACTCTCGAAAAATTCCCCAATTTCCCCCATTAAATCCCGATAATCTGTCAGTTGTTGCATCGTCTGGGGAGTTCCCCGAATGTGCATCAAAATTATTGGCACTTTCAACTGAGCAACGGTTGACAGCATTTCCGCATCAAAAGTAGCTCCCGAAATATCGTTAATTATATCCGCTCCCGCCTCAACCGCTGCTGTGGCAACCTGCGCTCTGGTAGTATCGACCGAAATCGGAACTGACCCAAAAACATCGGCTTTTTGTCGCAGTATTTGTACTACAGGTATAACGCGATCGATCTCCTCTTCTAAAGATATTTCCGCTGCACCGGGCCGCGTAGATTGACCGCCAATATCAATAATATCTACACCGGATTCTACCATATTTTCCGCTTGCACTAAAGCAGATTCTATGGTATAGAAATCTCCGCCGTCGCTAAAACTGTCAGGGGTAACATTCAGAACGCCCATTAAATAAGTGCGTTTTCCCCACTCGAAAACTTTATTTCTAATTGTAATTTTTCCGCTTTTAGCTGTCATTTGTCTGGGGGTGCTGTGAAAGCCAGTCAATTACTTCTTCGGCATTGTGTTCAGGTGGAAATACAGGATAGAACACTTTTTCTATTCGCCCGTTTTCGACAATCAGTGTTAGTCTTTTAATCAAAGTCATCGACTCAACCTCAAAAGTTGGCAACTGCAAACAGTTCGTGAAAGCTAATTCTACATCGCTCAACAAATTAAATGGCAGGTGAAGCCGCCTAACGGCTTCTTGTTGATATTCGGTAGTTTGCGTACTCAAGCCAAAACACCCTGCACCAAGTGCTTGTAGCTCTTGGTAATGGTCTCGAAATGCACAAGACTGGGGCGTGCAGCCTCTAGCTCCTGGAATTTCATTCCAACCTTTCGGGAGGTCTGCATCAGGTTTACCAGTGCGTGGATAGCAGTACACAATAGTCTTGCCAGAAATGCTTCCCAAGTCAACAACAATTCCCGCCGTTGACATCAGGGGAATTGAAGGAAGTTGCAAACCCAAAAGATGATTTGTTGCCCCATCATCCACTGGTAATGGTAGATTTTCGGGCAACTGGTACAGATTATCGGTCCTTGACATCAGAACTTCAGGGAGAGACTATTATCACAACTTACTGATAATTAACAATGCGTGAGAAACTCGCAGCTTCCAAACTCGCACCGCCTACCAGAACCCCGTCAATCTCAGGCATCGCCATAACTTCATCAATATTCTCCGGTTTAACAGAGCCGCCGTACTGAATTGGCACGTCAGGATTAGTCAATTTACTGCGAATCAAACCAATAACTCGGTTAGCTTCCTTCGTTTCGCAAGTATCGCCAGTCCCTATCGCCCAAATAGGCTCGTAAGCAATTACTAACTTCTGCTGGTCAACACCAACCAAATCTTTTTCCAACTGAGAAAAAATGTGAGATTCAGTTTCCCCTGCATCTCGCTGCTGCTTGGTTTCCCCCACGCACAGAATCGGAATTAAATCGTATTTCTGAGCAGCTTTCAGCCGCAAATTCACCGTTTCGTCAGTTTCCCCAAAATATTGGCGCCGCTCGCTGTGCCCTACGATGACATAGCGCACACCAAGTTCACTCAGCATTGGCCCGGAAATTTCCCCCGTAAAAGCTCCAGACTCTTGCCAGTGGACGTTCTGAGCACCGAGTCTGATCCGGCTGCCGTGCAAATTTTTCGACAGGACAGCCAAGGAAGTGAAGGGAACGCAAAGCACGACTTCCCGTTCCTCTGGGGTTTCCGTCAGGCAGGACATGAATCCTTGAAGAAACTCTAGGGATTCTGCCCTAGTTTTGTACATTTTCCAGTTGCCAGCAATAACTATTTTCCGCACGGGTGACTCAGTAGCTCTGTGAACATCAAAATCAGGCAACTTATAGTTTAAAGCTTTAGGGTACATTTCGAGCCCTTATTGCCCAAACTCGATGCGAGCTTGCTCAACTAAGTCAACGGTGACGACTTCGGTTTCGGCTTCGCGCGCCAACTGCTCGATGCGGACGCGAGCTTGTCCCCGGACAAAATAGGGAATATTTTTCAGCTTCGCCTTGGCTTCTGGCGTCCATTTTAAATCATCGGAAAATTCGGAATCGGGCATGGCGTATTGAGCGATCGACTACAAGCCTTTATTGATCAGGCTTTGATGGAAAGCCTGGATGTATTAAATTTACCACGAGTTGCGATCGGGCCACACCTTCTGACTCTGCCTTAAATTTGTTGCCTAAAATAGCCGACGCTTCTTTTGACACTCCCCGTGCTAAAGCAGCGGGGATTCTTGGTTCTGGCGACACACCTTAAAACTAGCTATCCGAGCGGCAATACTTAAACCAAATACCCGT
>JARCMA010000552.1 GCA_030248405.1 Microcoleus sp. MP8IB2.171 | reverse complement strand
CTGCTGGCGCGCGCTTTTGCGGCGGGCTGTACTGCCCTGACTGGAGTTGAAGCCATATCAGACGGGGTGTTGGCTTTTAAGCCTCCTGAATGGAAGAATGCGCGCCTGACTTTGAGCTATATGGGGGGAATTCTGGGAGCGATGTTTTTGGGGATTAGTTACTTGGCTCATATTTATCAGGTGATTCCTACAGAACATGAAACGCTCCTTTCTGTGCTGGGAAAACAGATTTTTGGTGTCGGTATATTTTATTACTATTTGCAGGCGGCAACTCTGTTGATTTTGCTGTTGGCTGCAAATACGAGTTACGCGGATTTTCCGCGACTGTGTTATTTTTTGGCGCGGGACGGGTTTTTGCCGAGGCAGTTGTCGCTGTTGGGCGATCGACTAGTTTATTCTAATGGGATTAATCTGCTCAGTCTCTGCGCTGCTCTTTTAATTATCATCTTTCGAGGCAACACAAGCGCGGTGCTTCCTCTGTATGCGGTTGGAGTTTTCACTTCTTTTACTCTCTCCCAATCGGGAATGGTAATTCACTGGTTTAAAGAGCGAGGTAAAGGTTGGCAAGCTAGTGCTGTGATGAACGGTATCGGTGCAGTGGCAACCACGCTTGTTTTGAGTGTAATTGTTGCTACAAAATTCTTTTTGGGTGCTTGGGTTGTGGTAGTTACGATTCCGATCGTAGTCAGTCTATTTTTAGCTATTCACCGACACTATCGGTATGTAGCGGCTCGCTTGAGCATTCAGGGAATAGCACCGAGGTCTTATCTTCGCAGACCTAAAGTTAAGGCGGTGACACATCCGGCGGTGGTGTTAGTCGGGCAGTTACACCGGGGGACTTTGGAGGCCCTCGATTACGCTCGTTTAATTGCTGATGAAGTTGTGGCAGTTCACGTGGATATTGGTTTGACCGATCGAGCAAAATTACAAGCGGCTTGGCAAGATTTGCAGTCAGACATTCCTTTGGAAATTCTGGAATCGCCTTACCGTTCTGTTGGTGAGGCTTTGACTCACTTTTTGACTTTGTTTGAAGAGCAGCGGCCGGGAGTATATTTAACGCTGATTATTCCGGCGTTTGTGACGCGAAATTGGTGGGAGGGACTGCTGCACAATCAAACTGCTTTTTTCTTGAAAGCGGCTTTGCGGGCTAAAAAAAGTCGGGTGGTGACGACGGTGCGCTATTTTCTTTAAGCTCTGAAAATTGGAATTATTTAGGAGACGCTGGGAAAAGAAACCGGGTTTCTTGGCAAAATTTTTGTGTGGTTGCGAAGTGTTTAGGCAGAAACCCGGTTTCTGATACTCGCTGGGCAAAGAAACCGGGTTTCTGACCAAAATTTTTGCTGGGTTGCGAAGTATTTAGGCAGAAACCCGGTTTCTGATACTCGCTGGCGGTTGACAGATCAAAAATAATGTGCCACGATCGCCATAAGTAGAAAAGTTGCCTTCAACTTGTCTCTCAAAAGATTGCGGCTGCTGAACCAAAGTCTTTTACTAACTACAACATCTCTTCAATTTGTGGGGGTTGTACTGCAACCCACAATAGACTATTTATGCAGCAGCCAAAAAACTTGAATAGGCTTTTGCGAGCTTTGTCTCGGCAAGGTCTTGATGTTCGTTATGACAACAAAGTCTACTCGATTTGTCTCAATAGTTCTCTGAAAGAAAACTGGCAAGATGCCAGTTCTACAACAACAGAAAACAGTGAAAATGTTGGTGCTAGAGAAAACTGGCAAGATGCCAGTTCTACAACAGAAAACAGTGAAAATGTTGGTGCTAGAGAAAACTGGCAAGATGCCAGTTCCACAACAGCAGAAGTTTTGCTTCCTGAAGGTTTTCCGGTGGAAGCAAAGGCGCTCAAACAGTTGGCAAATTTGGCGAATGTTCGTCACCCTCAAGGTGGTTGTGTTTGTCGCGCCTGCGCTACTCCAGACTTCCATCCGGGGGATGCGGGAGTGGCAATTGGCTCGATCGTCCAAACTGACAAAATGGTGATTCCGGCGGCTGTCGGTTCCGATATTAACTGCGGGATGCGCTTGCACGTTGCTGATTTGTCGATCGAACAATTTCTGGCAAAGCGCGATCGATTTGTAGAATTGATGAAAGGCGATTATTTTTTCGGTACTCGCGATGTTAGCATGACTGCAAAAACCGCTCGCGCTATGTTCCAACACGGCATCCCCGGATGGCTGGATGCTATGCAGGATCGGGCAATTGGGAGTGTAGCAACTTCCGATTTTCAACAGTTGGCGCAAGAGTCGGATCGCACTTTCGGAGGGGGATCGATGAATGGCGATGTCAGATGGGCTCCCGAAGAATTAGTCCCACATGATGGCACTGTCAGGGATGGCGGGTTGGCTACCATCGGCGGCGGCAATCATTTTGTAGAAATTCAAGTGGTTGAGGAAGTTGTCGATCGAGCTACGGCTTATACTTGGGGTGTGCGATCTGGACAAATCGCTTTCATGATTCACTCCGGTTCGCGGAATGTCGGCAAATACATCGGCGGTATGTGGCGCGATCGAGCTTGCCAAGCCTGGCCGAAAACCCTTAAATACCCTGAATCCGGGCTGTTTCCGCTGTCTGTCGAAGCAAATCCCGAACTTGTGAGTAGCTACCTGCAAGCGGAAGCAACGGCCGCTAATTACGGTTTTGTCAATCGTTTGTTGCTAGCAGAACTTCTGCGACTGCGTTTGCGGCAAGTTTTCGGCGATGTCGAAGCTCCCTTAGTTTACGATTTGCCTCACAATATTACTTTAGCTGAAGGTGACGGTTGGGTGACTCGTAAAGGCGCTTGTCCTGCACATTCGGGCCAGCCTGTAATTGTGCCTGGTTCGATGGGTGCGCCGTCTTATTTGCTAGTTGGTAAGGGGAACGATCGATTTTTGCGATCGGCTTCTCACGGTGCAGGCAGAGCTCGATCGCGTTTCGATCTCAGTCGCGAAGGTGCTGACAAAACTGACGCAGCTTTGGGATTAATCGGCGTAGATTGCATTACCTTGCGCCAAGAACGCAGGATCGAAGAAGCACCGGCCGCGTACAAGCAAATTCAACCGGTAATTGACGTACAAGTTGAGGCGCAAATGGTGGGGATAGTCGCTAAAATGAAGCCAGTGTTAACGTGTAAAGCGTAGGCTGGCTTATTTGTCAGAAGACTGGGCGGTTGAAACCGCGTCTACACAAACAAAACCCGCCTCCGCGGGTTAAAGACCAAGAAGACTGGGCGGTTGAAACCGCGTCTAGACAAACAAAACCCGCCTCCGCGGGTTAAAGACCAAGCGCTTGAAATTACGTTATCTTCTTCAGTCCGCGGAGGCGGACTTCGTTTGTCTAGGCGCGGTTTCAACCGCCATCTTATCTTGTCCAATTATCCCCATCCTGAATTGTCACCAAATCCATCAAAACCTGTCCATCCCCTAAAGCGGCTGCTGAAGTACGGGCGCCGCTACCGCCTGAAAATTTGGCTGGCAAGTATCTGTTCGCTGCTGAATAAATTCTTCGATTTAGCGCCGCCAGCATTAATCGGTATTGCTGTTGATGTGGTGGTGAAACAGCAAGATTCTATCCTCGCTCAGTGGGGCATAAAAGATGTCTTTTGGCAACTGGCAATTATCACTCTTGTGAGCGCGATTGTTTGGGCGTTGGAATCTATTTTTGAATATGCCTATGATTATTTGTGGCGCAATTTGGCTCAGGATATCCAACACGATTTGCGTTTGGAAGCTTACAGCCATTTGCAAGAATTAGAATTAGCTTATTTTGAAGAGCGCAGCACTGGTGGTTTGATTTCTATTCTCAATGATGATATCAATCAACTCGAACGTTTTTTGGACGACGGTGCTAATGAGGTGATTCAGGTAATTACCACTGTTGTTGTGATTGGGGCGGCTTTTATTGCTGCCTCTCCTGGTGTTGCTGGGCTGTCAATGCTCCCGATTCCTTTTATTGTTTGGGGCTCGTTCGCCTTTCAAAATCGCCTCGCTCCTCTCTATGCTGATGTGCGGGAAAAGGTGAGTTTTCTGAACGGGCAACTGTCGAATAATTTGACGGGAATTACTACTATTAAAAGTTTTACTTCAGAAGATTATGAAACTCAGCGTATAGAAACCCAAAGCCAAGCTTACCGCCAAAGTAACCGACGGGCGATCGTACTTTCGGCTGCTTTTATTCCGCTGATTCGGATTGTGATTTTCTTGGGGTTTATTGCAACGCTATTTCTGGGCGGCTTGCAGGTGGTAGCGGGCCAGTTGTCGGTGGGTACTTACAGCGTTTTGGTGTTTTTGACTCAGCGCTTGCTGTGGCCGCTGACTCGCTTGGGTGATACTATGGATAGCTACCAGCGGGCAATGGCTTCTACTAATCGGGTGATGAATTTGTTGGATACTCCGATCGCAATTCACACAGGTGATATTCGGCGGCCGGTTAGTTCGATTAAGGGTGAGCTAGAATTTAAAAATGTTACCTTTTATTACAATCAAAGAAAACCGATTTTGCAGTATTTTTCCCTGACTCTGCCGGCGGGGAAGACTACGGCGATTGTAGGCGCGACTGGTTCGGGAAAAAGTACGCTGGTAAAATTAATTATGAGGCTGTACGAGGTACAATACGGTCAGATTTATCTCGATGGCATAGAATTAAGTACCCTGAATTTAAAAGATTTGCGGAGAGCGATCGGATTGGTGAGTCAAGATGTGTTTTTGTTTCACGGTACGGTTGCTGAAAATATTGCTTACGGCAGTTTTGAAGCAACTGATCGAGAGATAGTAAATGCTGCTCAAATTGCGGAAGCTGACGAGTTTATCGCACAATTGCCGGACGGTTACAACACTATTGTAGGGGAACGCGGTCAAAAATTGTCGGGGGGACAGCGACAGCGCATTGCTATTGCAAGGGCTGTTTTGAAGAATCCGCCGATTTTGATTCTGGATGAAGCTACTTCAGCGGTGGATAACGAGACGGAGGCGGCAATTCAGCGATCGCTCGAACGAATTACCAAGAATCGCACTACAATTGCGATCGCCCACCGTCTTTCTACTGTCCGCAATGCCGATTGCATTTGTGTCATGGAAGAGGGGCTGGTGGTAGAATCGGGGCAGCACGAACAACTTCTCGAACAGGACGGAGTTTATGCGTCGCTCTGGCGCGTGCAATCTGGTATAAAATAGAAACGCAGCGCTTTTTGGTAATTGGGAATTGGTAATTGGGAATTGGGAATTGGGAATTGGTAATTGGGAATTGGCAATTGGTAATATCATGTCTGGTAGCATCATAAGTATATGGGCGGGGCGGGTTTATGAGATAATTAGTTTGACAGGTAGATTGTTGGTAAAACTCGCCCCTACGAGATCGAAAATTATCCGATCGCGAATCAACCAGACCTGATATAGTTGGTAATTTGAATCCTAACTAATGACAACTGCCAACTGACTACTGACTGCTGACTGTAAAATATTAGTTTATACAAACAAGAAGAGAAAATGTTTCTATTTGATAGCCCTGAGTCCAAACCCAACGAAAATAGCTGGAGCCGCAAGTTAGATAAATTTGTGAAAGCTAATCAACATGAATTGGCTGCTTTGGCTTGGGGGCTATTTCTGGAAAGGGGAGAGGAAAGCGAGGAGATTTTAGCAATTGATATTGCAGAAACTGCACGTTTTGTGTATTGTAAGAAAGAGGCGGTTGAGGAGTTGAACCGTCAAGTTAAAAGTCATATTCAGGAAGTTGTAGGTGTGTTGAATGCTCACAAGCCGGAGAAGGAAGTGGCGATTTTGGCGATCGGCGAAGGTCAAATTAAGTTGATTCTATTCGAACCTAAGCCTGAACCTCCTGTTTGCTTTGAGGAAGCTGCAACAGATGTTGATACATTGTTGGCTAGGCTGGAAAAGCAGATGGTTGAATATATGAAATAGGACTTAGCATGGGGGTTCAGAAACCGGGTTTTTTTACGAAAATACACAGGTTGCAGCCCACAGATTCGGTAAAAACCCCGGTTTCTTTGGTTGGTATAAGATATTTTAGTTACCGGGGAGTTGTTTGCGGTTGCGATCGTATATTTCATAGAGTCGCTGAGCAATTGCGATCGGAAGTTGTCTTTAAGCAACCCGGTATTGGGCAACGTTACCCAAAGCATCGACGGCACTTTCTTTGACTTGCGCGTTGGAGTCTTCTAGCAAGCGGATTAAGACTGGAATCAAGGCTTCGTTACCGAGTTTTCCCAGGGCGATCACGCTTGCTTGACGAATTTCGGAATCTGGATGTTCAAGAAGTTTGAGTAAAGCGGGAATTGCCAGATCAGAACCAATTTTGCCTAACGCATCTGCTGCACTTTTACGCACATCGCAGTTTGCATCTTCAACGAGTTTGAGTAAAGCGGGAATTGCCACCTCGGAACCGATTTCGCCTAATGCTTCAGCCACACTTTGACGTACAAAGTTATCTGAATCTTTCCCTACTGCTAGCAGGTGAGGAATGGAGGCTTCATTTTTCAGTTGTCCGAGGGCTTGGATGGCGCTGTGGCGGACTTCTGGGGCGGTGTCTGTGAGGGCTTTTACTAATAGCGGTTCCATCGCCCTATCTCCCATTTTTCCCAATGCTTCTGCTGCTTTTGCCCTGATAGCGGGGCTGGCATCCTCTAGGGCAGTGCAAAAGGTGTCTAATATTATCTGATAGTTTGCCGGATCTTGAATCATCCTGTTAGCCTTTGGTTGGGATAGCGCTTACTTTTCTATCAAATTTTCGTCACGACTTACGCACTCCGCCAAAGAAACCGGGTTTTTACCGAATCTGTGCATAACAACGAAGTATCTTCGTAAAAAACCCGGTTTCTGACCTCCCGTGTATAAGTCCTATGGCTATTTCACATCTTCTGATACGCCTTCAATGAAGGCAACAATTCCTTTACCCCAGGGGTTTGATTCGGCGAAGTGTTCAGCAACTTTCACCACTGCATTTTTGCCACCGTTGTAAAACCGTTTGACGCTGATTAGGTTTTGCCACTCGATGGGTTTTTGCTGTTTGATTTCCTTAAATTCTGCATCAATAATATTGAGTGCCTGTTGTTCGTCTTGCACGTAGG
This sequence comes from Microcoleus sp. MP8IB2.171, assembly GCA_030248405.1. Lineage (GTDB taxonomy): Bacteria > Cyanobacteriota > Cyanobacteriia > Cyanobacteriales > Microcoleaceae > Microcoleus. The sequence goes on along the minus strand of JARCMA010000552.1, from coordinate 500 downwards.
TATACTTTTTTTCTAATGCCTGAATGATTTGCACCACTGCATTCAGTGCAGCTTCAGGGGAGGATTGCTGGGCGGCTTCGATCTTTTGAATAACCTTGGGATTGCTGTGTTCAGCGGCATAGTTAACGCCGATAGTGGCATTTGGTTGGTTGAAGATTGGTGGTTCGTTGGACATCAGTTTGAATTCCTCGACAGATTGTATGTATACGCTAGCAGAAGCATTCCCCGGATGTCTGCGACTTTCCGGTGTTAGGGACAACTCACGTATCGGATAGTTGTAGTATTCGCAGGCGGCTTGGATGGCGAGGATGAGGCGGTGAACTTCTGTGCCGGATTCGGAGGGAATTAAGGTAAGGAGGTGGGGGAGATGGGGAACGACTTTCTCTGCGTGCTGTTTAGCTATTTTGCCTAAGACATCTGCCGCGCTCCTACGCACATCAGAGTCTGAATCTTCAACGAGTTTAAGTAATCCCGGAATCGCCCGAGCGTCACCGATTTTG
>JARCMA010000551.1 GCA_030248405.1 Microcoleus sp. MP8IB2.171 | reverse complement strand
AACCCTGATTCTCTCGTTGATTTTATTTAAGAAGAAGCTTTTTGCTTAAAATTCACAATCTGAAACTGTCTCTAGGAGCAAGTTTCAGGGGAGGGGGGGGTAGTTGAGCAATTACGTCTCTTTATTGTTTTTAAAAGAATCCCCCACTATAAATAAATATAGTGAGGGATTTTTTTTTTGAACTAATTTAAGTTCAACTCCTTACGGAGTGGTTTTCTTCGTCAATGTTTGCCCAGGTTTTTATCAGCAACACTTTCCCCTTAACTCCAGAGGTATGTTTAATTACTGACCTCCGTGTTCAATGCTAGAAAACGGTTTACCAAACCTGTACACTGAAGTGCCTATATATTCTGGGCAAACGTAGTAACCAAGAGTGTAACGAGCTACTGAGACTAATGACACGCTCCTTAATTTCTTAAGAAGCCCGCACTGTAACGGTATTCCGTTCAGTGTGTGGAGTTGTCACGATGATTACATTTACGTCCTAGAGCTTAACTACACAGAGGCTTTGATTGTTTTCGGAGATGTCTTCTACAGACCGACAGTGCTTTTTGAACTTGGGATAACCCTTCCTTTTCTCGCCTTTTTTACAGCGGCTATAGAAGCTAGATATAGAAGCCCAAGCGCGTTACGCACTGGCTTGACGGGCGGCTGAATTGAGCTTTTTCGCGAAAGCGAACTATGCAGGCAATATCTTTGCAGAGTGCGTACAAGATGGTCTTACTAACATCTGCGTTGTCCATCCAAAATCTGACAGCTTTGTTTCTAATGAACTCGCCTGTTCGGATGGCTTCATCAAGTGCACAGTATTGGTCTCTCGTTCCGTTTTTTAGCTTTGCTTTTCTTACTATCATGGTATGATTATATCAAACCTCAGCACTTTTTATCAAGGAAAGTCCTAGATAAAAGCCGCACTTAAGTGCGGGGCTTTAAACCCCCTTTTTCGGTAAAAATTATCTAAAACCCTATGGGAGCAAGGAGCAGTAACCCCCTCGAAGCAGCCGGCTCGACTCGTGAGCCGATCAAAATAGGCGTGTTGCATTCGCTGACGGGCACGATGTCCATCAGCGAAATTTCTGTTAAAGATGCGACGCTGTTGGCTGTTGAGGAAATTAATGCGGCGGGAGGGGTGCTCGGACGCCCCTTGGAAGCGGTTATAGAAGATGGAGGCAGCGATTTGCAGACTTTTGCTCAAAAAGCTAAGCAATTGCTCCTAGAAGCGCAGGTGGCGGTGGTATTTGGCTGTTGGACTTCGGCGAGCCGCAAAGCTGTACAGCCGGCTTTCGACCAGGGCAAAGGGTTGCTGTTCTATCCGGTGCAGTATGAAGGGCTAGAACAGTGTCCGAATATTTTCTACACTGGTGCTGCCCCGAACCAACAGATTGTGCCTGGGGTGAATTACTTGCTGGCACAGGGGAAGCGGAAAATTTTCCTGTTGGGTTCGGATTATATCTTTCCCCGGACGGCAAATCTGATTGTGAAAGCTCAACTGGCGGCACAGGGGGGAGAGTTAGCGGGGGAAGTGTATCTGCCGCTCGGTTCTAAGGAAGTGGGCGAGGCGATCGCACATATCTTAGCAGTGAAACCGGATGCTATTCTCAACACTCTCAACGGGGACAGCAATGTGGCTTTTTTCCAAAAGTTGCGGGAAGCTGGCGTGAAACCCGAGGATTTGCCGGTGATGTCGGTCAGCGTAGCAGAAGAGGAAGTGCGAGCGATCGGGCCGTCCAATATTGCTGGACATTTGGTGGTATGGAACTATTTTCAAACGGTGGATACACCGGAAAATCGTAAATTTGTCAAGGCTTATAAAGCCCGATACGGGGAAAATCGAGTCACGGATGACCCGATCGAAGCTGCTTATTTGGGCGTTTACCTGTGGAAGCAAGCAGTAGAAAAAGCTGGTTCGACAAATGTGGTTAAAGTCAGGGCGGCTGCTAAAAATATTGAGTTTGCAGCGCCTTCGGGCAAGGTAAAAATAGATGCCCAAACTCAGCATATCTGGAAAACAGTGCGGATTGGCAAGGTGAAGGTGGACGGTCAAATTGAGGAGATTTGGAATTCCGGCGCACCGGTGCAGCCAGATCCTTTTCTCGGGGGCTATCCTTGGGCGGCGGCACTTACTCCGAGGCAGATTTCTTTGGGAACTCGGGCGTCTTTGAGCGGGCTGTTTGTCATCTTGGTACTGATAACTTGGATGGCGGTGGGAGTCGGGTGGATGGGTTCTGTGGAGATGAAGAACTATTTGCTGACAATAGAGGCTGCCTCACATCCGGCGGCTGGGGTTTCTGAGGCAGCAATGGCGGTGCTGGTGCAGCAAACTCTCTTTGTGGCGAGCCGCACTCAGCACTGGCTGCTGGCAGCTTTGGGTTTGAGTTTGATCGCGGGGATAGTCGGTTTTGTGTCGGTGTCGGCAATTATTCGGAATCTCGGCTTGCTGCGGGAAACTGCTGAACTGATGGCGAGCGGTGATTTGACGGCTCGATCGCCTATTGTTTCTAATGACGCGATCGGGGTGCTATCTTCTACTCTCAATACAATGGCTCAGCAAATTAGCAGTTTGCTCAACGGTTTGGAACTGCGGCAGCGGCAACTAGAAGAACGATCGGGGGAATTGGAAGTCGCTAAGAATGCTGCTGAAGCGGCCAACCGGGCGAAAAGCACTTTTTTGGCAAATATGACTCACGAGTTGCGGACGCCCTTGAATGCGATTATCGGCTACAGCGAACTGCTGCAAGAAGAGGCTCTGGAACTCGGCGAAGAAGAGTTTGTGATGGATTTGGCAAGCATTAATATGGCAGGCAAGCAGTTGCTCAACATTATTAGTGACATCCTGGATATTTCTAAAATTGAAGCAGGAAAGATGACTCTTTTCTTGGAGACTTTTGAGGTGTGGAATTTGATCGAGCAGGTTGTCACTACTGTTCAACCTATGCTAGGGAAAAATGGCAATACTTTGATTGTCAATTGCGATCGCAATATTGGCACGATTTACTCCGATTCGTCGAAGCTGCGGCAAGCGCTGTTGAATTTGGCGAGCAATGCTGCTAAGTTTACCGATCAAGGCAAAATTACGATTAATGTTTGGAAAGAAGAAGGGGAGGTTTTGCCGATCGGCAATTCCGAAGAACTCTCGGCAGATCCTTCTCGGTGTCAACAGCCTTCGATCGTGTTTCAAGTCACCGATACCGGCATTGGCATGACTGAGGATCAGGTGTCGAGGCTGTTCGGAGCTTTCGCTCAAGCAGACGATTCTACTACCCGCAAATACGGCGGCACCGGTTTGGGGCTGACAATTAGCCGGAAGTTTTGCCAGATGATGGGCGGAGACATTACCGTTGAGAGCGAATTTGATGGCGGTTCTAGTTTTACGATCCGGTTGCCGATTGCGGTTACAAGCCCGAAAGAAGCGCAGGACGATCGAGAAATCCAAGAAATTCAGGCCGAGTCTTCCCAGGAGTTAGACACGAGTGTAGCGGCGACTGAAGCGAAGCAAAAAGCAGTGCGATCGCAACCGCTGGATCTGCCGGATGCTGCTACTGTGCTGGTGATTGACGACGATCCGGACGCGCGGGATTTGATGACCCGCTGCTTGTCGAAACAGGGATTTCGGGTGCGATCGTCGGCTAGCGGTCAAGGGGGGCTTTTGTTGGCTAAGGAGTTACTGCCCGACGCGATTATTCTGGACGTGATGATGCCAAGTATGGACGGCTGGGCGGTGCTGTCGGAGTTGAAAGCCGATCAAGATTTGGTTGATATTCCAGTGATTATGATAACTTTTTTGGACGACCAAAATCAGGGGTTGGAATTGGGAGCGGCGGAGTATGTGAGAAAGCCTGTGGATTACAAGCGCTTTGCTGCTTTATTGAGCAAATATCAGGGTATCGAGAAGTAGTCATTAGTCATTAGTCATTAGTCATTAGTCATTAGTCATTAGTCATTAGTCATTTAGGATTAGTATAATATGTGAAAAATAGGAATTTAAGATATGACTGATAGAACTGCCTTGCTCAGCAGGATTACTCAAACACCTGGTAAATGCGGCGGCCGCCCCTGTATTCGCGGCATGAGAATTCGCGTTAGCGACATTTTAGAAACTCTGGCAGACAATGTAACGGCTAGCGAGATTCTAGCTGACTTTCCCGATTTGGAACCAGAAGACATTCAAGCGTGTCTGCTTTTTGCATCTCTTAGCATTGATTTCCCCAGGATCGCAGTATGATTTTCTGGTTGAATGCACAATTGCCTCCTAGTTTGGCTAAGTGGTTAACCGAAACATTCGGTGTCAACGCTGTTACATTGCAAGAGCTTGGGCTGCAGGATGCTCAGGATATTGAGATATTTAATGCAGCTCGTGCCAACGGCTCAGGTATAGTTATCATAACTAAGGATCGAGATTTTGTCGATTTAGTAATTCGCCTTGGTAGTCCACCACAAATTCTTTGGCCAACCTGCGGTAACATTACGAATAGAGATTTGCAGCGCATTTTTACTCGTGCTTTTCCTGACGCAGTTGAGCTATTTAACAATGGCGAAAACATTGTGGAAATTGGCCGGCTTAAATAAATCACTTTCGATGGTTCAATTGCTGAATCGCGTTCGTGAGAAACTTCTCTAAAAATGTTTCATTAGTCATTAGCTAACAGTGAAAAACTAATGACCAATGACCAATGAATAATTAATCTAAGAAGCCCATTAATGCCGAGCTATCGTCAATTTCGTTTGAGGCAATAGGGCGGTTTCCTCCCATTGTCGAGTAAACTTCATCAATGTGCAGAGTGCTGATGCCAATAGGGCGGGCACCGGACATACTGAACATTTCGCTGACTTGCATAGTGCTGGAGCCGATCGGGCGTCTCCCCATTGTACCAACCACTTCCAAGTCGCTGGCTTCCACCGGGCGATTGCCTACAATCCCATAGGTTTCGCTGATGTGCAGGGTGCTAACGCCGATCGGGCGCTCCCCCGAGATCGAGACGATCTCGCTGATGGTAAAATCGTCTGGGCCGACGGGGCGGTTGTCATGCAGGTGTGGCGGCTGATAAAGTTGAATTCCTGTTGCTTTGGCATCCGTGGGTTCTGTCGCTTGGCTTTTGGAACTTGCTTTGCCGCGGCGGGCGATCGCTTTGCCTTTGCCTGTACCTGTGCTCCTCGTATCCATAATTCTTTTCCTCGTTTATTGCTGTTGATTGCTGGGTTCGGACAACTGCTTTTGTGGGCTTTCTGCTTTCTATTTCGGCCGATGATTAAAATAATATTACAAAGTCTAACTATTTTCTTAAATAAATTGCAGAATCTCTGCATTTTTGTTAAGATTTATGGGTAATAGCTACATTTTCCTATGGTAACTGCGGCAGCATCTTTTCAATTGCAAGCGCCCTTCCAGCCCACAGGCGACCAACCGCTAGCGATCAAGCAACTTGTCAAAGGCATCGAAGCGGGCGATCGATTTCAAACCTTACTCGGCGCGACAGGTACCGGCAAAACCTTCTCCATTGCCTCGGTGATTGAAAAAATCGGCAGACCCACCTTAGTTCTAGCACACAACAAAACCTTGGCAGCCCAACTGTGCAACGAACTTCGCAATTTTTTCCCCAACAATGCAGTCGAATACTTTGTCAGTTATTACGACTACTACCAACCAGAAGCATACATCGCCGTCACCGATACTTTCATTGAGAAAACGGCAGCAATTAACGATGAAATCGATATGCTGCGACACTCCGCCACGCGATCGCTCTTTGAACGCCGCGACGTAATTGTCGTAGCATCAATTAGCTGCATCTACGGCTTGGGAATGCCCGCAGAATACCTAAAAGCCGCTATCCCTTTGCAAGTAGGAATGGAAGTCAACCAGCGGAAAGTTTTGCGAGATTTAGTCAACGTCCAATACAGTCGCAACGACATCGATTTAGGCAGAGGCAAATTTCGCGTCAAAGGCGATGTTGTAGAAATCGGCCCCGCCTACGAAGATAGAATTATTCGCGTCGAATTCTTCGGCGACGAAATCGATGCCATTCGTTACGTTGACCCCGTAACTGGTAAAATTCTGGCAAGTACAACGGCTTTAAATATTTATCCAGCCCGCCACTTTGTGACTGCTGATGATAAACTAGAAGCTGCTTGTCAAGGAATAGAACTCGAATTAGAAGACCGATTGGTAGAATTTGAAAAAGATGGAAAACTCTTAGAATCTCAGCGGATAGAACAGCGCACCCGCTACGATTTGGAAATGCTGCGGGAGGTAGGTTACTGCAACGGAGTCGAGAATTATTCGCGGCATTTAGCAGGCAGAAATCCAGGGGAACCGCCAGAATGTTTGATTGATTATTTTCCGAAAGATTGGATGTTGGTAATAGATGAATCCCACGTTACAGTCCCGCAAATTCGGGGGATGTACAACGGCGATCAAGCGCGGAAAAAAGTATTGATCGAACACGGTTTTAGGTTGCCCAGCGCGGCAGATAACCGCCCTTTGAAAGCTGAGGAATTCTGGGCAAAAGAGAATCAGTGCATTTTTGTTTCTGCTACGCCCGGTGATTGGGAAATGGAAAGATCGGAAGGCAGAGTGGCGGAGCAAGTTATTCGCCCTACGGGAGTAATCGATCCGACTATTTTTGTGCGTCCGACGGAAGGACAAATTGATGATTTGTTGGGGGAAATTAAGGAGAGAGTGACTCGGGACGAGCGTGTTTTGGTGACGACTTTAACGAAGCGGATGGCGGAAGATTTAACTGAATATTTGCAGGAAAGGGGAATTAGAGTGCGGTATTTGCACTCGGAAATTCAGTCGATTCAACGCATCGAAATTATCCAAGATTTGCAGGATGGTAAGTTTGATGTGTTGATTGGTGTGAACTTGTTGCGGGAAGGTTTGGATTTGCCGGAAGTTTCGCTGGTGGTGATTTTGGATGCGGATAAAGAGGGGTTTTTGCGATCGGAACGTTCTTTGATTCAAACTATTGGGCGGGCGGCGCGCCACATTCAGGGACAGGCTATTTTGTACGCTGATAATTTGACGAAAAGCATGATTAAGGCGATCGACGAAACCGATCGCCGCCGGGGAATCCAGTTGGCGTACAATAAGATGCACGGGATTACGCCGCAGCCGATCGCGAAAAAGCGATCGAGTAATGCAATTT
>JARCMA010000550.1 GCA_030248405.1 Microcoleus sp. MP8IB2.171 | reverse complement strand
GGGGGAGAAGCTAATTCCCTCAACGGTTTGGGCAATGCTTACTATTCCCTAGGAGAGTACAATCGGGCGATCGACTTTCACCAACAGCAATTAGTGATTGTACAGGAAATCGGCAATCGCAAGGGAGAAGCTAATTCCCTCGGCAGTTTGGGCTATGCTTACAAATCCCTAGGGCAGTACAATCGGGCGATCGACTTTCACCAACAGTCTTTAACGATTCAACGGGAAATCGGAAATCGCGCAGGGGAAGCAGCTTCCTTCAACGGTTTGGGCATTGTTTACGATTCCCTAGGGGAGTACAATCGGGCGATCGACTTTTACGAACAGTCTTTAACGATCGAACTGGAAATCGGCAATCGCCCGGGAGAAGCTAATTCCCTCGGCAATTTGGGCAATGCTTACGAATCCCTAGGAGAACACAATGGGGCGATAGACTTTTACCAACAGTCTTTAGCGATTCAACGGGAAATCGGAGATCGCAAGGGAGAAGCTGCTTCCCTTGGTATTTTGGGTGCAGCTTACTATTCCCTAGGGGACTTCCAGGGGGCGATCGACTTTCACGAACAGTCAATAGTAATTTCACGGGAAATCGGAGATCACCCAACAATAGCTATTTCCCTCTGCGGTTTGGGCTTAGCTTACTATTCCCTAGGGGACTTCAAACAGGCGATCGACTTTCACGAACAGTCAATAGTAATTTCACGGGAAATCGGAAATCACCCAACAATAGTTATTTCCATCTGCGGTTTAGGCAATGCTTATCAATCCCTAGGGGACTTCAAACAGGCGATCGACTTTCACGAACAGTCAAGAGTGATTTCACTGGAAATCAAAGATCGCGAAGGAGAAGCTGCTTCCCTCACCAATTTGGGCAGTGCTTACAATTCCCTAGGAGAATACAATCGGGCGATCGACTTTCACGAACAGTCTTTAGTGATTCAACGGGAAATCGGAAATCGCCAAGGAGAAGCTGCTACCCTCGGCAATTTGGGCATTACTTACCAATCCCTAGGGGATTTCCAGCGGGCGATCTACTTTAACAAACAGTATTTCGATATTTCACGAGAAATCGGATATCGCGAAGGAGAAGCTATTTCTCTCGGAAGTTTGGGTTTAGCTTACCATGCTCTAAGGGACTTCCAGCAGGCGATCGATTTTTACGAACAGTCAAGAGTGATTTCACGGGAAATCAAAGATCGCCGAGGAGAAGCTATTTCTCTCGGCAATTTGGGCTTAGCTTACTATTCCCTAGGGGACTTCCAGCGGGCGATCTACTTTTACAAACAGCAATTAGTGATTGAACAGGAAATCCAAAATCGCCAAGGAGAAGCTATTTCCCTCGGAAATTTGGGCAATGCTTACCAATCCCTAGGGGAATTCCAGCAGGCTATTTACTTTCTCGAACAGTCTTTAGAGATTAAACGGGAAATCAAAAATCGCCTGGGAGAGTCGATATCTCTAACCAGTTTAGGCCAAACTCTATTCAGAAATAACCAACTCGCAGAAGCTGAAACAGCACTCCGTGCCTCAATCGAAATTTGTGAAACTCTGCGTTCTGAATTAGTCAATAATGACCACAAAGTATCAATCTTTGAAACCCAAATATCTGCCTATCGCTTACTGCAACAAGTCCTAGTCGCCCAAACTAGATTTGATGAAGCCTTAGAAATATCGGAAATGGGGCGTACCCGTGCATTTGTGGAGTTATTGCAGCAAACCTTATTAATAAATGATTTGCCAGCGAATGATGAAACAGAAACAGATAGATTATCAATTGCCAAAATTAAACAAATCGCCCAACAAAAAAACTCCACAATCGTTGAATATTCGATTATCGATCCAGACATTTACATCTGGGTAATCCAACCAAACGGCAACATCACCCATCGCGCCGCCAACCTCGAACCCCTCAACCAACAAAACCAATCCCTCAAACAAATCATCCTCAAAACCCGCGTCTCCATCGGAGTTGATGAAATCGATGACAAAGACAAAAAAATTCAGGGAGAATTAAAATATTCGCCAGACATGGAAGGCGGCTATCCCCTACTAAAAATACTCCATCAAATCCTGATCGAACCCATAGCAGATTTGCTACCAACCGACCCCAATGCCCTGATCATCTTCATCCCCCACTACGATCTATTTTTAGTCCCCTTCACCGCCCTACAATCCGCCAATAACCGCTACTTAATCGAAGACCATACCATCCTCACCGCCCCATCCATCCAAGTATTAGAACAAACCAGCGAACACCAACAAACAATCAAAAAATTCAAACAAGCAGCCCTCGTTGTCGGCGATCCAACTATCCACCCAAAATTCTCCAAGAAATATCCAAATCTCAGACAACTACCAAAGATCAAAGAAGCCGCCGAAGCCATAGCAGCGATATTACGCACCCAAGCAATTACCGGAGAAAATGCCACAAAAGCCGTCGTTATAGACCAAATGCTAAACACGCGCATCGTCCATTTATCAACCCACGGAGTCTTCGACCCTTTCCAAAAAATCGGCATTCCCGGCAAAATAATTTTAGCACCATCAATTGAACCCGAGGACGATGACGACGGCGCGCTAAATGCCATAGATATCCTGCAATTAAAACTCAATTCCGAACTCGTAGTATTGAGCGCTTGCAGCACGGGCCGCGGTAAAATCACCGGAGATGGAGTCAACGGACTATCGCGCTGTTTCATCCTCGCCGGAGTACCGAGTCTCATCGTCTCGCTGTGGAATATGGGAGCAGCTTCAGCTAAATTACTAATGACTGAATTCTACCAAAATTTAGCACGAGGCGATAACAGAGCGGCGGCATTGCGGTATGCTATGCTAACAGCAATAAACAACGATGATATACACTCAAGTCCGATCGCCTGGGCTGCATTTACATTAATCGGCGAAATCGAAAGTATATCATTATAGACTCAACAAATTGATTGAAGGAGATTCATAATGTCACTGCTAGATTATACACCTGAGCAGATTATCCCTGCTTTAACTAAGTTGTTGAAAACTCAACCACCGAGGATATTTGCCAAAGATTTACCTGCGCTTTATCAGTCTATTAAATCGACGGACGGCATGGATGTTATGGCGGGGAAAATCAAGGCTTGGGGCGAAGGTATACCACCAATCGAAAATAATTTGGAGAATACAATCGATGACTGTGGGCCTGGTGGCACCGATGACGATGCACCGGAAGAAATCGTGAGGGAGTTTATGGAAACGTTGAAGGAAAATATGATGAGACTATATCCGTCTGGGCCGCCGGTTCCGGTGGTTGAAACCGGTGATTCTGGGACGGAATCGGTTGAGAATCCAACATAAATACTGTCGCGAATCTCAGAAACCGGGTTTCTTGCTAGATTTTTCGTACTCAATCAAAAATTGTCGCAGAAACCCGGTTTCTCGCTACCTACCCAAATCTCAGAAACCGGGTTTCTTCCGATATCTCTCGTACTCAGCCCAAATTGTCGCAGAAACCCGGTTTCTCGCCACCCAGCGATTGAATTTGATTATGAATGAACCACTGCAAATCAAAAATCCCAGCATCACCCTCTATCCTTTCCACCTGCGAAATGACGGAGACGAAGGCTACCAACAACCAGCGAAAAATGCCGAACATATCTGGCAAACTCTAGCAGATAATGTCGGCGAAAAATCCAATTTTCCTGAGCTAAAATCCCTCCGAGATCAGCTAATCTGCTACCAAAACGGACAGTATCATCCAGCGGGCGAAGATGGGAATTTGAGCGACCAAAAACTGCTACCAAATGGCAAAACCTTAAAGTTTCAGTCGCTTACTCTCCCCGATAATCTCAAACTCAACGGTTCAATTTCTGCAAAACGAATTCACGATACCTACGCCGCAGACTTGACTTTTTACTATAATAATGCTACGATTTCAGTGGCAAATTTAAAGCAATTAAATCCCCAAGGTTGCCTGCTACCGAATCAAATTCAAGCATCCATAGGACAAACATTATTGCTGTATGCAGAGCCTGTTGGGTTCTATGATGATTCTGCTGCTTATGGCGCGCTGGCTGAGGAATGCCTGCGGGCCTTTGTCGGAGAGGGAATCGCACCGCAATTCAAGTTAACCGTCGCCGGGAAGTTGTTTGGTAGTCCGATTTTTGAATATGATAATATTGCCAAAAATTGTCATATCTTAGTCTGGTTGCAACAGCATCCCGATACTTTGAAGTCGCTAACATCAACGTTTAACTTTTATTGGACGAATCTACTATGTGCTCGCAGTAAAATATTGTTTGTGTACCGCCAAGCTAAGGAAAGTTATCGCCTCGGACAACAAATCGCGGGCAAGTTAGAAAAGTTACTGCCAAAATTTACTCAAATAGAATCGGAACCAAATCGAGAAGATAAACTCAACAAGTTAAAGAGTTTGTTGGCTACAATCAGCAGTCTAGTATTTGAATATGGTCAGGAATTGCGGCATTTGCAAGAATTCAGTGTTACGATTGATATTAATACTGAGAATTATGAGGAAGCTTATGCTAGAATTAAAGGTTTGTCCATAGAAGGTGACAATCTAGAGTTTTTGCAGAAGTTTCGGGATTTGTCCGATCGCAAATATCAAAGTCAAATCCAAAAATACTTAAACTACCTGATGGCGAATCAAGATTTTTTCCAGCAGACAATCTCGACAATTCGCGGGATGGTGGAAATCGAACAGGCGCAGTTAAGCCGGGAACAGGCAGAAAGGGAACATCAGCGCGATCGCGAACAAATCACATTATACAAGCAAAAGGAAGAAGACCAGAAAAATCGCGATGAAACTCAAATCACACAGGACAAGGAAAGCGAAGATAAAGAGAAAAAGCGCGATCGCCAACTTGAGAATATCATATTTTTTGTCGGAACTGCGATCGGCGGCAGCCAAATCTTTTCAGCAGCCTATCCCCTAATCAAAGATACACCCATTAAATGGCAACCCGATTTTTCCCTCCCGCTTCATCCCTTCACCGCGACGATTATCTGGAGTTTGCTTTTCGGTTTAGGATTTGGCGGGCTGATATTGGGTATCCTGCTGCTGGTAAGGAAAATATTACCAGGTAGGGAGGCTTAGGCAACAATTTGTAATGAGTATTGACAATCTACATAAACCCGTTTCTACCGAAATTCTGTTTGTTTAACTCTAAATGTAGCTGCTAGCTTGACGGGTGAACATCGAACAGTAAATTCCGTTTGCTGCGATCAATTCGTTGTGGGTTCCGATTTCGGCTATTTTACCATTTTCCATCACCGCGATGCGATCGGCAATTTTGGCCAATCCCAATCTGTGGCTGATCACAATCGTTGTTTTCCCGACGGCGATTTGGCGGAAGATGCTGTAAATTTCGTGTTCTGTCTTGGGGTCGAGGGCGGCGGTTGGTTCGTCAAAAATTAGGACTTCGGCTGTAGAAAGCCGCATTAGGGCGCGGGCGATCGCAATTCTTTGCCATTGTCCCCCCGATAAGTCGATACCGTCTTCTAATTGTTTCCCCAACGGTGTTTCTAAACCTTTCTCTAAACTGTTGACTTTGGCTGCAATTCCTGCTTCGGAAATTGCTTGATTAATTGCGGTGTCATCCGACAGGGAAAGCAAGTCGCCGAAGCCGATGTTTTCTCGCACTGTCGAGGGGAAGCGGGCGTAATCTTGCATGACTACTGCTATGCGCGATCGCACGTATGCTAGAGAGTACGATCGCAAATCTTGACCGTTCCAGGCGATCGTACCACTTGTGGGGTCGTACAGGCGGCCGAGGAGTTTGCCGAGAGTCGTTTTACCCGCGCCATTTTCACCGACAACTACTAACATTTCACCCGGATTAATCGTTAAGTCGATATCTGTAACTGTGTTTTTAGTGCTACCGGGATAGCAAAAAGATAAATCCTTAATTTCGATGCCAATTTTATCTTTTCTCACCTCAACATCTTGGCTGCTATCCGGCAAATTTGGCAAGCGAGATGTCACATCAATAAGCGGAGACTGCAACTCTGGTTTGAGTTCCAACAGTTGAAAAATCGGACTAACGCTGAGGGAGATATCGTACAGATTAGTGTAACTATTAATCAATAATTCTAAACTGTTTTCTACTTGGACAATCAAACCAGAATATAGCGCCAAATCCCCCAAAGTATAGCGCCCTCCCAAAGCTCCCATTACTACATAAACAAATGGTAAGGCTACTCCTATCCTACTAAAAATCGACCAAAACAGTACAACAATTGCTCCTTTTTTTCGGATTTGCTGCATCTCGCTAAAAAACTGCACAAACTGACTTTGCCAGCGTTTTAACCAAAGTTCTTGCAGCCCAAATAAACGCAATTCTTTAGCGTATTCTTCCCCCATTAATACTCTAGCGGACAAGTTCATTTCGCGACTAATTTTAGCTTGCTTTTTTTGAACTCTCCAGATGATTTTGGTGTATTTTCTTTCGATGTAAATTGAGGGAATTGATGAAATTAACATCAGCAATGGAACCCACCAAGCTATGGCAGCAGCAAGGCTGACAGATGGAATGAAAATAAAAATTCCCGTGATTGTCATGCTGATGCTGAATGCTAGTTGCTGTATTTTGGATACTCCGGTTTTTGCAAGTTCTACAATATTTAATAATTCCGGGTTTTCAAACAGGGCGATATCGTCGAAGTTGGCGACTTTTTCGAGGACTTTTCCTTCAACTGCGCCTTGAAGGCGATCGCGTAAAGATGTTACTGTAAAGGAACTCATGGTTTCGATGGAATCGCCGACTAATTTGAGACTTAAGACTCCGGCAACACTCCACAGCAATATTGGATGATCAAGCATCAAAGTTAAGGGCTGTGCTGTTTGAGCTCGCGACAGCAACCGAGAGACTTCATCAATGATTAATTTATTTAAAAATAGCACGCCAGATGGGGCTGCACCGCGGATGATGTTGAGTATGATTAAATTTCGCAGTTCTATTGGTGCGGCTTTGATTATCAGGCCCAGGCTGCGCCGCAAAGCTTGGAATGTGGTAATTTGGATGGGCTGCATAGTTTGTGGGTAGGTGTCGGGTCTACTCATCCCCGGACGGTATATTATAACAGTAGTTATTAACTGTTTGCCCAGCCTTGACAGGGTGCAATATTTGAAAATATAAGACTGAGATAATGCAATTTTAAAAGTCTTGTTAATACTTTAATTGTACTAAAAAACTATCCTTGAAAAGTAGGGTGATTGACGATAAAATAGAACATAAGTCTCTAGCATCTCAAGCGATACGCTTTTTTTATTGTCAAATAAAAAACCTAACTCATCCTGTATAGTCTTTGCTTCAGAGTTTGGCAAGCGGGAATCAATGTGTAATCGTTCTTTAATTGTTAAGTCTGGTACGTTAATTCGTCGCGGTGATTTCCAATCAATGTTACTAAGTTCCCATTTGTCTATATTTGTTTTAGCAAGGAAACCTTGCTTTTCATTTTGCTCAAGTATGATTCCTGTAACTGTAAGCATTTGTTGTCCGTCAGCATACGCAAAAGCGGTTAGAGGTTGAAAATATATATCATTTTGCCCCAACATTGCTAAATTAGCAGCATACTTTAATACTAGGTGTAGCGCCTCTGGGAACCTCTTTTCTGTCATCATATTTTCTTTGACTTCAGCGGCAGGAAAAATATCTCCTAACACTGCTTTTAGGTAGCTTATTCTGTCTTTTTGTAGATCCGAAGACGTCATACTTGGGTTAGATGGCACATAGGATGCTGCATGAGAATTTACAGTGATTTTGATAATATCAAGTAGCTCCAGCTTGCTAATAGTAGCCTGAAATTCCTCTATTTGCTTTCGCAATTCAGATGGTTTAACGTAATCTAGCCAAATTATAGTTTCTTGTATTCTCTGAAATTCATCTATAAATTGACTGCTGGATTGTTGAAGACAATTAATACAATTATGCGGTTGGTTAAATTTTTGTCGCTTATAAACATCTGGGTCTTCTTCAATTGAGAGCATATTGCGTATTCCAAATCTCGAATGTATATATTTGAAATCTTCCAGAGAATGCCCGCCGAAGCCTATGTATTTATAGCACTGAATACTAGAATATCTATCTATTTTTGAAAGTAATTCTAAAAACGCATATCGATCGATCGCCTTGTTAGCCCTTAAATGATAAGGAATTGATGCACCACTCATTGCATAGCCTCTCTTAAGATTTTTTCAAAGCATTCATTTCCTACCTCTGAAGGTTCACGATCTGAGTCTTCAAACAAATAGTCAGCAACTATCTTTATCTCCTTTAAAGGTCTGGAAAATCTTATATTTTTTTTGCTTACTTCGCCATTCTGAGGCTCTGGCACAGGTAAAGAAGGAATATACTTTCTTTCAGATTTAGACGTTTTATTTTTAACCTTTGTCCACTTGTCATCTGGAATCCTTGCAAACAGCTCACTTGGAGCAACAAGTTGAGCTTTTTCTGCTCTCTGCTTTTCTTCAACATGATTTCCTTTCCACTTGTTAGTATATGAAGTAAAGGTCTTAAGCCCTTCACGCATAAAATCTTTGACATATAGGTAGATATCAGAAGAAGCGTCTATACCCCTTTTAGTGGTCGTAATGGGCAACTTTCTTGCATCTGGACTGCGAAAGTATACAACTCCTGAAATTGCAATAAATTGAGGATGGTAGCTAGGAACTTTCTCTTCTCCCCAACCTGTTAAACGAGTCTTGTCACAATACAGTACCACACGGTCATTGCAAACAATAGTCCAACCTGCTGTTTCGCTAGTCCTCCTATTACCTGCCATTTCATCATCTACTTCTTCCTCACTAGCTGTAGGTCTATAAAACCCAATTGCTAGTTTAATCTCAACTCCATCTTTCTCCATTTCATAAAGATATGGTGCAATATTTTGCCCATCTATCTGATTTGCGCCATCCCATAGAAGTTTCAAAGGCTCCGGAGTTACTTTTACTTCGTTGATCGAAACGGTGAAACCTTTGTGAATTATATAGCTGTAATAATGAGAAATTTTGCTTACTAGAGAATTATGTAAGATAGATTGCGGTGATGAAAAAGCATTGATAATGCTCGGATGTAAGTCAGTTATTTTGATTGATGTCCCATTTTCCTTTAAATCTGGTTCAATTAATTCAAAGGGTAAATCCCAATTCATATCATCCGTTAACCAGTCAGGATAAATAGTAACTTTAAAAGAATCTTTTTCGGTTTTTGATATTACTTCACTTGCTCGTCCCATTTTGAAAATAGATCTTTTCATCCCAATCCCATAAGTCCCAATCGTATAAAGATCATTATCGACATTATTATTAGGTCTTCCCATCCTAAAAGCATAATCCTGGGCTACATCTCTTGGTATACCCCCGCAATTATCCTCTATTGTGAAGCTTTCACTTGAAAAAGTTAATTTTGCCCAAAATTTTTCATAAGGATTGTCGGAAGGAGGAGAATTTTTAATAGTTCGTTGTATCCCATCAATACAATTATCTAAAAGATCGAGAATAGCATCTTCTAGCTCAATATCACGAGTAAGCATATCTACAAAAAAGCTTTTTGTAGGTGATGCCTTTACTGTTGACGATTTTTGATCATTCTCTGATGCCATCTCTAGTCCTTTATTCTATCTGTTTATGTATATGATCTAACCACACAGGAATCACAGGCTCACCAGATTTTAAGGAGACGATCGCCCTTGACCTATCAAATTATACCCGATGGAGCGATCGCCCTTTCCATCTCAAACTATACCAGATCGAGCGATCGCCCTGAATAAATCCCACTCTAGCATAAACCATGCGATCGAAAATCATCCAAATGTCAAGCGCCGCACCGTACCATCATCGGTAAATCGCTGTTCCCCAATCCCAACAACTTCTACCGTAACTTCGCGCTCTAAAATCGCAAACTCTCCCTCCCGCGCGGCAATTTCAACAATGGTTTTATCCCCTTCCAAATACACTTGATAATTAGTCGTAGCCCAGACACCTTGTTCATGTTCAAAACTGTGTCCATCGTCCTCATAAAGCGTCCATTCACCGCTTCCGGGCCAAATTCGCATTTTTAATGACTCAAGGGGTTCTTCGCCCACAAATTGACGCAGGGGCGCGAGCGCAATTATCCCACCGCCCCGCACATAAAGCGGCATTTTCTCCAAAGGTGCATCAGCCAAAATGTGCGTCGGGCCGTGATAGCATTCCCCAGTCCACCAATCAAACCAAGTCCCCTCCGGCAAATATACGGCGCGATGCTCAACTCCAGGCCGGTAAACGGGTGCAGCCATCAGCGACGGGCCCAGC
>JARCMA010000549.1 GCA_030248405.1 Microcoleus sp. MP8IB2.171 | reverse complement strand
TCTCCCCCTCTCCCCCTCATCTTTCTTTTGGGCGATCGCCTTTGGAATTTCTCTCGGTTTATCAATATTAGTTAAACACACGACTGTATTATTTATGTTCACCCCGATTGTGTGGTTGGCTGTTGGTGCTGTGCGGCAAAAAGATTGGGGGAGATTAGGTCAATTAACTGGTGCTTTGTTGCTGTCGGCGGCGGTGTTTGGCCCGTGGGCGAAAACCAATTGGCTGTTAATTTTGACCGGGGGAAAACGGGCAACGGTGGATTCTGCGATCGCCGAAGGAGATCCGGGCCTCAATACGATCGACGCTTGGATTTACTACGGTCAACACTTACCAGAACACGTTTCTTGGCCTCTGTTACTTGTTCCCTTAGTAGGATTGATACTTTATTGGCGTCGTCGGCAAAATAGTTCGTCAATCTTGCATCTCAACTCCTGTCGCTGGCTGGCTGTTTTCTGGGGAGGAGCTTATTTAATTAATTCTCTAAATATCAACAAAGACGACCGATATGTGATACCTTATTTGCCAGTTTTATCTATTTTCTTAGCCTACTGTTTAACGCTGTGGCCTTCTCGGTGGGGACGACAAATTCGCTGGGGTACAATTGGCTTGGCAATTCTGGCGATGCTGTTCCATATCTTGCCGCTGGGAGGTGCTTTTGGACATAGCTTAGTTCAAATTATCAGTCCCGGCAATTCTAACTATCCTTACTCGGGGAAAGAGTGGCCGCACCGTGAGGTAATTGCAGAAATTATTGATAGGGAACCTTATTTGCAATCTACTTTAGGCGTGTTGCCTTCGACACCGGAAATTAACCAGCATAATTTGAATTTTTACGGTGCTTTGGCTAATTTTCAGGTTTACGGGCGGCAGGTGGGAACGAATTTAAAAGAAGTGCCGCAAGATGTGCGATCGCTTTCTTGGTTTGTAACCAAAACTGGCCCGCAAGGTTCGATTCGCGAACGGATTAAAAAAGCTCAAAATGCAGCGGTGGCTGCAGTTGAAAAAGGTGATAAATTTCAGTTAGAAAAAACTTGGGTTTTGCCCGATTATACTAATTTAAATCTTTATCGGAAGCGAGTGCAGCCTGTCGAAATACAGCCCTTGAATGAAGCACGATCGCAAGTACAATTAGATCGAGTTACTGTCGCTGCAAAAGCAGTTCCCGGAGTCGCGCTGCCGGTGACTTATACTTGGTCTGGGCCTTGGCAGCAGTTGCAGTCTGGTTTAGTGTTGGTAACGTGGCAAAATCAGCCGCCTGGCGATATTCCACCGGGACAGACTTTCAGGATTTTACACGATCGCGCGATCGCTCAGGCGACTTTGCATTCGGGGATGCTGGAAGCGGATAAATTTGCTGTGGGGTTTCGAGTTGTCGATCGCACGGCGATGCTGCCTCCTGCTAATATTGCACCGGGAAGTTACAATCTCCAAGCTACTTATCTAAATCGGAAAACCGGCGAAACCTATCCAATTAACGTACCGCAGGTAACGCTTAAAATCGACGTTGAGCCTGCGGTTATTGCTTCCCAGACTCGAAGGGGGAGCGAAAATGAGAAAAACTTGAAAATCACCGAACAAGTCCCAGAAAACGAAGATAAGCCGGAGTTAGATTTGGTAACTCAATTGCGGGAAATGGCGGTTAATTTACCCAAAGGATTGCCCGGTTTAGAACCAGTGTTCGAGCAGATTGGGCGCATCAATCAGTACGATCCAACTCAGGATTATACAGTGCAAGCGGAACAAGCGTTAGAATATCGGTTGAAGCAGGAACCAAATAATCTAGAATTGGCTTATGCTTTGGCATTTTCTCGGGTATTGCAGCAGAATGTCAAAAGTGCGATCGCCGCCTTAGAAAAAGTTACCCAACTCGACTCAAAAAACCCTTACGCTTACGCCTATCTCGCTTTCGTACACCTGTACGGCTGGCATCCCAAAGCTGCTCAAACTGCCTTAAAACCTGCTCTAGCTCTTAACTCCAACCTACCGGAAATTAGAGTCTTAAACGGTTTAGCGGCTCTAATGCAAGGTAATCTCATTCAAGCATGGCAAGATTTGCAATTCTTAAAAAAACTAAAAATTTAACAATCCCTTTTATTGTGGCACGGGCGTCCCGCCTGTGCTTCGCCTGTGCTTCCGAATCGGTAAAAAACAGAAAACCAATGAACCAACCAAGAATTGTCTCTCTAATTCCCAGTGCCACCGAAATTGTAGCACTTTTAGGATTAACCGATGCAATTGTGGGTCGTTCCCACGAATGCGATTATCCCCCAGAAATCCAAAATTTACCTGTTTGCACTCAGCCTAAATTCAATCCTGAAGGAACTAGCAGCGAAATTCACAACCGCGTGACAGAATTGTTGCAAAATGCGCTGAGTGTCTATAAAGTAGAAATAGATACTTTGGAAAAATTGCAGCCGACTCACATTATTACTCAAGCTCAATGTGAAGTATGCGCTTGTTCTCTAGCAGAGGTTGAACAAGCGGTAAGCACGCTGGTAAATAGCAAGCCGGAAATTATTTCTTTGCAGCCGAATCTGCTAGCAGAAATCTGGACGGATATTGAGCGAGTTGCTGATGCTTTGGGCGTAAATGGCAAAAGTGCGATCGACCTTTTGCAATCCCGCATCGATGCTATTACCTCGAAAATACAAGCATCATCTATTCTTACCACAAAAGAAAGAGTTCCCAAAGTAGCTTGCATCGAGTGGATTGAGCCTTTGATGGCTGCAGGTAACTGGATTCCCGAATTAGTGGCAATGGCGGGAGGCAATTCGCTGTTTGGCATTATCGGGCAACATTCCCCCTGGTTAAAATGGGAATCGCTAGTAGAAGCTAATCCCGATGTAATTATTTTCATGCCTTGCGGCTTTGATTTAAATCGCACTCGCAGCGAAGCAATGCAGATCACTAAATACGCAGAATGGCTTAATTTGCCAGCAGTAAAAACAGGAAATGTTTACATAACTGACGGCAATTCTTACTTTAATCGGCCGGGGCCGAGATTGGTTGATTCGTTAGAAATTTTAGCAGAAATTCTCCATCCCGAAGTCTTCGATTTTGGCTATCGCGGTAAGGGTTGGCAGTCATTTTTGCAAGTACCCGCAGCCAGCTAAGGATCGTGAATTAAATAATTTGCATAAGCCTGTGGGATGGGCGTCTCGCCCGTCTATAAGGGACGGGCTTTCTGGCCCATCCCACAAGAACAATTAAAATTGCAGGTTATTTAATTCTCATTCCTAAAGCTTGATCTATATTAATTCTGAATTGCCTGCCATACAAATAAGGACACAACATTGTTGTGTCCTTACTTCGCATTCATTTGACCGAATCTGATGTCATTTGATGATGCAAGAAACGCTATTCCTACTTGGCATCAGCCGGGATTAAAACCTTGTCAATTACGTGAATGACGCCGTTGCTAGCTTTGATATCAGCTTTCACAACATTAGCGCCGCTGACAGTAACTTTGCCTGCGCTAACTGCCACCTTCAGCGAGCTGCCTTCAACACTTTTAACATCGCCGGATTTCAGGCTAGTAGATAAAACCGAACCAGGAACAACGTGGTAAGTTAAAATCTTAGTAAGTTGGGCTTTGTTTTCCGGTTTGAGCAAATTCTCCACAGTTCCTTCTGGCAAAGCAGCAAATGCCGCATCAGTCGGAGCAAAAACAGTGAAAGGGCCTTTTCCTTGTAAAGTTGTAACCAAACCTGCAGCTCCCAAAGCCTTCGTCAATGTCTTGAATTGAGCGTCGCCAGATGCAATAGCGACAATATCCTTAGCAGCGCCAGTTGTGGCAGGTGAAGCCATTGGTTTGGGTGAAGCCATTGGTGCTGGTGAAGCAGCGGTTTTCACATTTCCTGCAACTTGTTGAGTTGGAGTTGCATTCTTCACATTGGTGTTGGAGTTGATGTGAGCCCAAGCCGGGAAACCAATCAACGCGCTAGCGCCGATTACTCCTGCGAAACCTGTGAGTTGTTTCATCCAGCTAGGTAAATTTTGATTTTTCATTGCGCTTGCATTTCCTTATGAGATAAAACCGTGAACATGAATTGTTATGTTAGCCAAATCTCGACAAAAGGCAAGGTTGCCAGAGGCTAAAATGGAGAGAAATTTTTCTTGGAGCCCCGATCGACCAAAACTTCCTTACTATAACGCAAGCTGAGAAATCGGGCATCAACCGCTAAACCTGTAACTTAAAACCTCAATCACCGAACCAGTTTGGGGCAAGTCAGCAGCTTTGATCGAAATCGTGTCATTATTCAATCGGCGCACAGGCGTACCATCCATCAGCGCCAAGAATTCATCTAGCGGCACCAAATCGCACGCAGCAGCATCGGCGGCTTGGGTTTTGAAATGTGTCGGAATCACCATCTTCGGTTTGAGAAGTTGCAAAGTTTGCTTCGCTTCCGCCGGAGTGTAAGCTTTGGGCCCGCCGCCCACGGGAATCAGCACTACATCGGGGCGCCCGATCAAGATTTGTTCTTCAATGCCGATCGGGCCAGCAACTCCACCCAAGTGTAAAATCTTAACGCCCGCTTGCTGCCACAGCCAAGCCACATTGACCCCAAATCGCCTTCCTCCCTCACGGTCTTTTTCCGTCCGAATCCCTTGAATCCGCAGCCCGTTAGACCTGTAAGCCCCCGGTTCGTACAAAAGGCCGGGATTGCCCGCAAATCCGTCGATCGCCCCTTCATCGAGCAATCTGCTGCTAATCAGAATCAAATCTGTAGGTACTTTAGGAGAACGATAGCCTGCCGTACAGCCCAATGGGCGAAAAGGATTCACCAGCACCCTCGCACCGCCTCCGGCGAACAAGAAGCAAGTGTGGCCCAACCACTGAATCGACAAAGAATCAGCAGTTTGAGCTTGATAGCTTTCCCATCCAGATGGCAAACCAGTTGCTAAAGCTGCTAGCAAACCCGTCTGTGCGTAACGTATTAATTGTCGCCGTTTCATCTTTTGGTTGCAGTTATCGGGTGTTGGTCGTTTGTTGTTATAGCACAAAACACAGTCAGTCGATTTTAGATTTTAGATTCTTCGACTTCGCTCAGAACAAGTTTTAGATTTTAGATTTACTCCACAGATGAATCTGGGATATGGAACTTTCGTCTAAAATTTGGGCTTCACCGCGACGATTTTCGGAGGCTTGTATCCTTTTGTGGGCGGTTCAGATGCGAAAATGTGCACCCTAGTCTTACCGTAAGGTTCGCTCTTATAGCACCCGACAAATTCAGGGAAATTCAACTAAGTAAATCCACTTAATTAAACGTAAAATACGGCTCGCTAAAAAGCTAGCTGTGTATGTTTTCTTCCTTCTTCCTTCTTCCTTCTTCCTTCTTCCTTCTTCCTTCTTCCTTCTTCCTTCTACTTAAAGCCGTTCCAAGAAATTTCGCAATAATTGCTTTCCCGCAGTCGTCAAAATACTTTCCGGGTGAAACTGTACACCTTCAATGTGCGGATATTCCCGATGCCGCACGCCCATAATAGTTCCGTCTTCAACCCAAGCCGTAATTTCCAAAACTTCTGGACAACTCTGCTTTTCAATTACCAAACTGTGATAGCGAGTTGCAATCATCGGGGATTCGACGCCCTGAAAAACTCCGGTTCCTGTGTGTTCTACCTGAGAAGTTTTGCCGTGCATCAACACGGGTGCAGAAACAATTTTGCCCCCGAATACTTGACCGATACTTTGATGTCCGAGGCACACGCCTAAAATTGGTAAAGTCGGGCCCAATTCTTTGATTAATTCCAGAGAAATTCCCGCATCTTCCGGCCGCCCCGGGCCGGGAGAAATCACCACTGCCGCAGGCTGTAATTGGCGAATTTCTGCTAAGGAAATTTGGTCGTTGCGATAGACTTGAACTTCGCTGGCTACGGGCAACTCGGCACCTAGTTCTCCTAGATACTGTACCAAATTGTATGTAAAACTGTCGTAGTTATCGATGACTATAATCACGGGTTAAGTTAGATTTTAGGTTTTAAATTTTAGATCTTAGATTGACTCGCTGCCTGAAAGCAAGGGTTTCAAGATTTTAGATAGATGCCGAAGATAAAAATAGCTGCAATATAGACGAATAAAACTCAAAATCTCAAATTGGTCATCTAAAACCTAAAATTTTATGGGCCCAATAAGTTACTGACGGGCGATCGCAATTTGAACGACTGCCCACAAAGGAGGCAGCAGAAGTGCAGTACCGACGATGATCGCAGCCATTGCCGATACCAGAACCGCTCCGGCACCGCAGTCTTTGGCAATTTTGGCTAGTTCGTGGTAAGACTGCCCGACTGTCAAGTCTACCACGGATTCGATCGCCGTATTCAACAGTTCCATTGCTAAAACTATACCAATGGTGACGCCGATCACAGATATTTCTACAGGTTTCAGTTGCAAAAATAGCCCGAGTCCGATCGCCAAAGTGCCAATAACTGTGTGAATCCGAAAATTGCGCTGAGTTTCAAAAGCATAACTCAGACCCCCCCAAGCGTATCTAAAACTCGTAGCTAAGCTAGATGCGATTTTCCAGGACAGCTCTCGGTTGTATTTCAAGGCTTTTTTGGGCTCGTGGACTGTCTGGCTAGAAGAGTCTTGAGGCATGGGCAGAAACTGTGCGATTTGTGATGAAATTGAGGGTCTATCTAGTGTCATAAAGAACCAACTTTAATTTACAGAGATGAATGAAAGCTAAACTTTTTAAATTAACTTCATCAAGTCTAGGTAACTTTTCTAAGTTTTTACTAAAGTTCTGGTTTAATTTCAGAAAGTTATGTTGGGCTTGACATGATTTGTTAAATAACCATCAACTTCAGTTATGCTGTTTGGATCGTAAGACCGATCGCCTGCAGCAATGTTTCTTGTCGATCGAGCATTTGAGTCAGACTTTCTTCATCTGGGTGATCCCAGCCCAAAAGGTGCAAAAAACCGTGGGCTGCGAGCCAAGCTAATTCGGTTTTCAGGGGATGTCCTTGCTGCTGGGCTTGTCGCTGAGCCGTATCGATCGAGATTACGATATCACCCAAGTATAAGGGTTCAGATGACTGCATTTCCTCTAATTGAGGACAGTCTACCTCTAAAGCTGCGAAAGCTAGTACATCCGTCGGTCGATCGAGCTGGCGGTACTGGGCGTTGAGGGCTTGGATATCCGGATCAGCGGTTAAACGCAGGCTGACTTCGTAGCCAGGGGCCGCTGGCACATCCTCCGCCTGGTTTTCCAGCCAAACGCTAAACCAATTTTCCCAAGTTTCGGTTGAAATTTCCCCGCTGGCTGCACTTTCCGGGAGGTTGGAACCGTCGGCGGACGATCGGGCTAGCCCATAACAGTCTTCGACGTTCACCTCAATTAGCATTTTCAGCATTTTTTGTCAAGCAATATATTCAATTTTTGGGCAATTTCACATTGGGCAGGCTAATCGACTTTTTGCTTTTAGCTGGCAGATTACAGGAATCTGTGGAAGATTGCAACGGGCTCAGAACACAGACGGCGGTTTCAACCGCCCGGTGTTGTATCGCCACATTGAGACTAAGAGTTGAAATATCGATCGAGAAAAGCCAAACCGACGAGTACGCCCAAAAGTCCAGCCGCCGTCAACGCAAAATGAAACAAAGAAGTCGCCCGCTTGCGAACCATATTCCGCATCGCCAGCTTGACATAACTCGGTGGAGGTGCATTGTTTGTCGGCTGTGTCGCAGTTTCGGCGACGGACTCTGCGGCGGCGGGAGTTGTGGAGGGAGGTTGATTCATAACGGTTAGTTTAGGAGGTTAACAGAGGGGCTGCTGAGCACAGACTCGCCACGATGTTAACAAATATGTAACGTTTTGTGTAGAATTTTTGAGGTTTCGGATAGAGATCCCCCTAAATCCCCCTTAAGAAGGGGGACTTTGAGAATACTCTTGTCCCCCCCTTCTTTAAGGGGGGTTAGGGGGGATCAGTCTTAACTTTTTAGAACTTACTCGCCGATACTCAGAAACCGGGTTTTTCACGAAAATACTCGCTACACATCGCAAAAACCCCGAAAAACCCGGTTTCTTTGGCCTTAATGGGTAAGTCCTAGATAAATCCCAACTTCACCCATCAGCCATCTGCTGAACTCTAGCAATAATTTCCTTCACTGTCTCCGCGTCGGGCGATCGCAAATGCTGTAAAATCTCCAAAGATTGCTGCAAATAATTCAAAGCTTGCTCAAAATCTCCCTTCTCATCTGCTAACAACTGTCCTAACATTGCGAAACTAGCAGCTTTCCCTTGAACATTGCCAATTTTTTCCTTAAGTTCGAGAGATTGTTGATAAAGTGCGATCGCCTTTTCTACATCCCCTTGATTCGCATAGATTCCTGCTAGTTCGTGCAAAGTAGCTGCTTTCCCTTGAACATTGCCAATTTTTTCCTTAAGTTCGAGAGATTGTTGATAAAATGCGATCGCCTTTTCTACATCCCCTTGATTCGCATAAATTACTGCTAGTTGGTGCAAACTAGCTGCTTTCCCTTGAACATTGCCAATTTTTTCATCAATTACCAGAGATTGTTGATAAAATGCGATCGCCTTTTCTACAT
>JARCMA010000069.1 GCA_030248405.1 Microcoleus sp. MP8IB2.171 | reverse complement strand
TCAACTGTCAACTGTCAACTGTCAACTGTCAACTGTCAACTGTCAACTATCAACTGTCAACTGTCAACTGTCAACTGTCAACTGTCAACTGACTGATAAAGCTTTTCTACCATTTGAGCCAAGCGTTTCATGGCAGTTTCAATCTCATCATTTGTTGCAGTCAAACTGATGCGTAAACACTCATGCTTGTGCTGCCAATCTTCCCGCAAACCAGGGAAAAAAGAACTTCCTGGCACGACAATGACGCCAACTTTCTTCAACTCTTGATACAGTTCCCAATCAGTCATTGGCAAATCTTTCAGCCACAACCACGCAAAAATTGCTCCTTCGCCCCGGTGCAAGAACCACGGCAAATCCTTTGGCATCGATTGTTCTAAGGTGGTTTCTACGATCGCAAATTTGCTTTGATAGTATGGCCGAATTACGTTGATGGAGATGTCGGCAAGAGCGCCGGAAGCAATGGCACGAGTTGCGATCGCCTGTCCGTATCTCGGCGAATGAATGCACATATTGGTCTGAAAACATTCTAATATTTGAATGATTTTTTCATCGCCGATCGCAATTCCGATTCTTTCACCCGGTAATCCGGCTTTCGACAAACTCATACAGTGCACGATATTGCCGCCAAAAATCGGCGTCATTTCGGTAAAATTTAAGGAGGGGAAGGGAGGGCCGTAGGCGGAATCAACGAACACAGGCACGTCGAAAGCGGCCGCTAAATCGGCAATTTTCTTAACTTCGTCGTCGGTGAGAACGTTGCCGGTGGGGTTGCAGGGACGGGAAAAAATGACGCAACCGGTGCTTTGATCGATCGACAATTGGCTGAAATCCGGGCGGTATTTGAACCTGTGGGCCGCTGCATCAATATCGAGGGTGGGCTTGCAGGCTACTACCGCTTCGGGAATCAAGCTAACGCCGCCGTAACCCGTGTAGTCTGGGCTCAGCGGTAAAACAATATTTTTAAGCTGTTTACTGGTAGTGTAGCCGCCGAAAGCGTTGGCTGCGTAAAAGTAAATCGATTGACTTCCTGGAGTAATTAGGATATTGCGATCGGTCAAATTCAGTCCGTAACGCTGGTTAAAATCCGCCAATACCGCATTGATAAACGGCTGATAACCTTGACTGGAACCGTAGCGACAAACCACCTCGCCGTATTCCGGGCTCGCCAAAAGTTGGGCCGTGCAATCGCGCCACAATTCCTCGACTTCCGGCAAAATCACCGGATTTCCCGCGCTCAAATTGATAAACTCCTGCCCGCTGCCGGCTCTGAGAGTTTCAATAATATCTTTCATAATTGCCCGAACTCCCGTGAGGTGGGACATTTGAGCGCCAAATTGAGTAAGGGCAGGGTTCATGGTAAATGCAGCGACAAAGATAGAAGTTTACAGTTTACCCATGATAACTCCAGTCGCAGGCGTTAGCGTAGCTTGTCTGGGGTATGGGTTGTCGATCGAGCGTCTGAACTAATTCAATAAACTCGATCGCACAGCATTTCGTTTTTTCCCTGTGCGCGCGTCGGAGTATAAGATTGTCGGCATTTCTGGATTTTGATCGATCGATCAAACAGTGTTTTTTGCCTAAAAATTAGAGAACGGGGCAGCAATCTCTAATTCAAGAGTTGTGGTAAGATTTCACGCCGTCGCGCCAGATGAATTGCCGATACTTGACAACAACCATTGGCAGAATCTAAGATTAGCACTAGATCCCGATCGCAACAGAATTTTATGGGCTCCTGTTACTGCTATAATTACAGGTTTAATCCAGCCTCAAGAATCAGATTTGTTGCTAGCTCATCTTCATGATTCGCGGTTTGCTGACAGCGGTGCATTTTATCATCAATTCGACTAAAGCCAAGATAGCTCGTAAGGTCGCCCTTTGAGTGGCATTACATAACAAACACGTAAATTCCAACCCCAATTAACGGCCGTAAAATTCAACACAACAATGACACACTTTCCACTTATAGAATACGAGCAACTTACCGATCCTAAAGCCAAGGAAGTCTACGAAGAAATCTTAACAGAATTGGGTTTGGCATCGTCCCCAACCTATTCAAGTCAATGGCAATCAACCCTGACATATTAGAAGCAAATTGGAATAAATTCCGGGGAACAATCCTGCAAGGAGACTTACCCCGCACGCTGAAAGAAATGGTCGGCGTCGCTATTTCCCAATCAAATAATAGCGAGTACGCTCTCCAAGTTCACCTGCACGGATTGTCAGCCTTGGGGATGAGCGAAGAACTACTGCGAACTCTAGTTTCTGACTTTGCCAACTGCCCTTTGCCAAAACGTGATAAAGCCGTAATTACCTTTGGCTTGCTGGCTGCTACAAAACCCCTGGAAATGACAGAAGCCGATTACCAAAACCTGCGGGATTTAGGACTTGATGATTCAGAAATCTTTGAGATTATTGCGACAGCAGACTTGTTTAGCTTTGTCAACCGATATACCGATTCAATTGCCCTCGAAATTGATTCTTTGTAATCTATATCTCATACCCATATTATGGGCGATCGGCTAGAAGATCAAGATCGAGAAGAACTTCTGTTGACAGCCCGCCGTTTGTTAGCAGAAGCTCAAGCGCTTTCCATCCGCATTTCCGCCGTCAACGAAGTTGCCACTGCCATTAACCGCACCCTCGATCTCAATCAGATTTTGCGGGTAGTAGGCAAGCAAGCCAAATGGCTGCTCGACTTTGAACACTGTAGCGTTTGCCTACAGAGCACTAACACTTGCACCACCTTATTTGGCCCGCATATCGCTGTAGATATTACAGCCTTCCCAGACGACGGCCCGATTAACAAGGCCTTCAAAACACGTCAACCTCAATTAATTCAAGAAGCGGCTGCTAATGGTGTTTTGTCCCCCTACGCTTCGCAAATTATCATTCCTTTGGAAAGCGAAGGTAAGGTTTTAGGGACAATTAATTTTGCCACAACCAAGCCGCGAGCTTACACTCAAGAAGATATGCGGATTGGCTATCTTTTGGCTTTGCAACTATCCTCAGCCATCCGCAATGCTGAACGTTTTAAAGAGATAAATAGGCTTTATGCCGAGCTCGATGCCGAAAAGCACAAATCTGACCAGCTACTGTTGAACGTCCTTCCGGATGAAATTGCCGAGGAACTTAAAAATAACGGCAAAGTGGAACCACTTTATTATGATTGCGTATCAGTTTTATTTACTGACTTTAAAGGCTTTACTCAGTTATCTGAAAACATGACGCCGCGAGAGTTAGTTGACGAACTAGACTATTGTTTTTCTTATTTCGATCGCGTGATGGATAAATACTCTATGGAAAAACTGAAGACTATTGGCGACAGCTATATGTGCGCGGCGGGAATTCCTACCCCTCGCCCAACACACGCCTTTGACGCTCTACTTGCTGCCCTAGAAATTCGACAGTTCATGGATTTGCGAAAAATGCAGAAAGCTCAACAAAATATTGCTTATTGGGATATCCGCATTGGCATTCATTCAGACCCAATACTTGCTGGAGTAATTGGCAATAAAAAGTTTGCCTATGATGTCTGGGGAGATACAGTTAATACTGCATCTCGGATGGAATCTTCCGGCGTACCTGGAAATATTAATATCTCTCACGAAACGTTTGAATTAGTTAAAGATTTTTTTGAATGCGAATACCGAGGAAAAATTTATGCTAAAAATAAGGGCGAGTTGGATATGTATTTGGTTCGCAATCTTAAATAATTTTGGGAATGGGGAATGGGGAATGGCTAACCGAGCCGTTATACCATTTTAGATTTTAGATTAGACAAGATTGAAAAAGTCCTTTTAATCAAATTTTAGGACGATGCTCAGAGCAACGTCCCACAATTTTTTTTGTGGGACGATGCTCTGAGCATCGTCCAAATTATTTTTGCAATCTTGTCTATTTTAGATTTTAGAATTGGGAATGACTGATGACTATCAGAGTTGGGAGCGCGGGCAAGCGAGTTAGATTTTTTTTGAGAATTGGTGTTAGATATTGAAATTAAACTCAACTATGAACGGAGAATATATCGCTTGAAGTTTTTTCTCAGAGTTCGCTATTGTATCGCAGTGCCCCCAAGCTATATTAAAATGATTGAGTTGTAGATTTTAATTTTTAATTATTTATGCGTATTTGGCAAGCCGATTTTTACCGCCGCCCTCTCCAAGATGAGGCAGGTAAACCACTCTGGGAACTCTTAATTTGCGACTCGGAAGGCAGCTTTCCATTTAGCGCTGTTTGCCGCCAGTCGGAAGCAAATTCTAATTGGCTAGCTTCGCAGTTGCAGCAGCAAGCTCAAACCCAAAATTTGCCCGACTTGATTGAAGTATTTAGGCCTCAGTCTCTGAGCTTAATCCAAGCTGCGGGCAAAGTTTTGGGTGTCAAGGTGGAAGCGACTCGGCGCACTACGGCTCTGAAATTGCTGCTGCAACAACGCGCCAAAGAATATTTGAGTATGCCTAATTATACGGGTGAAACTTATAGTGCGATCGCCCTTGACTCGCCGCCACCCGTCCCCTTACCCGAAAACCTCTGGGGCGATGGCTGGCGTTTTGCTTCCCTACCCGCCGGCGACATTGAAGATGCTTTCCAAGGGCGTCCCCTGCCAATTTTGGAAATGCCAGAATTGCTGTTACCGCTGAATTTGGGCTTGGCTTCAACAGTACCCGTACCAGGAGTGGTGATTGACGGCGGACGCCAGTCTATGCGCTTGGCTAGATGGCTTCAGGATGCCAAACCTTTTGCTTTGAATTATATCGCTGGAGCTCCCGACGGATTGATATTGGAAGCTGGGTTAGTAGATAGGTGGGTTGTGGCTACTTTTGAAGATAGCGAGGTGAAAGCCGCGGCCCAAATTTACCAACAGCGTAAGCAATTAAGTAAAGGATTACATTTTTTATTAGTGCAGCCCGATGATACGGGCATGACTTATACAGGCTTTTGGCTGCTGAATTTTGATCGATAAATCGATAATAAGATGTAAATAATATTATTTGTGATGTCGAGGGTTCGCGCGCCTATAAATAGTAAAACACCGCCCGAACTCAGTTCCCGCCGATACAGACTCAAGCACAAATTTTAAAACAGCTTCTTGAGCTAACAAGAGATAGTGCGATCCATTTATTCTACAACTAAAATCAAGCCGTTTTGGATGCCCTGACAAACTCGGTTAATGTGACACTGGTCTTTTTCGTTCAGACCTTTCTGGGCTAGCATTGCAGATTTCAGCAGCCGTCTGTCAAGGGGGGTAATTTGGCGAAAAGCAAAGATGCGCTCGACGATCGCCTCGATCGAGATTTTGGGGAGGTTAGCAGAGCTGACTGTCATGGTCTTAACACGCTAAAAATAAGTAACAGAACTATGTACCTTTATTTTTAAAGATTTTGTGAAGCTACTTTGTGATTATAATCACATATATTTTGTGACAAAATAGTGTATGTAGGGTGACTTTTGTCACCAAATCTTCAATTATCTTTACGCCAACTTAACGATGGCCCGATAGAATCACTGTGGTAAAACTCAAGCAGAGGGTAAAAATGGCACAAGCAAAAATCGGAATTATCGGCGGCAGCGGTTTGTATAAAATGGAGGCCCTCAAGGATATTGAAGAGGTGAAAATTGATACACCTTTTGGAGCGCCATCGGATGCCGCAATTGTGGGAACATTGGACGGTACGCCAGTAGCATTTCTGGCTAGACACGGCCGCAACCACACTTTTTTGCCCTCAGAAGTGCCATATCGCGCAAATATTTATGCAATGAAGAGTTTGGGAGTTGAGTATTTAATCTCAGCGTCGGCGGTTGGTTCTCTGAAAGCTGAGGCGAAACCTTTAGATATGGTAGTGCCGGATCAGTTTATCGATCGTACAAAAAATCGAGTTTCTACCTTTTTTGGAGAAGGAATAGTCGGTCACATCACATTCGGCGATCCGGTTTGCGGCGAATTGGCTAAAGTATTGGCAAGTGCGATCGAATCCTTGAACCTCCCCGACGTTACCCTCCACCGGGGCGGCACCTACGTCTGCATGGAAGGCCCCGCATTTTCCACAAAAGCAGAATCCCACCTTTACCGCAGTTGGGGGGCGACAGTCATCGGGATGACAAATTTGCCGGAAGCAAAATTAGCTAGAGAAGCAGAAATTGCCTACGCAACTTTAGCATTAGTCACCGATTACGACTGCTGGCACGAAGATCACGACAGCGTAACTGTAGAAATGGTAGTTGCCAACTTGCACCGCAATGCAGCAAATGCCCAGAAAGCAATTCAAGAAACAGTCCGTAGACTAACAGAAAATCCCCCCGTTTCCGAGTCGCATTCAGCTTTGAAATATGCAATTCTGACTCGGCTGGATCAAGTGCCGGCGGCAACTAAGGAGAAAATGGGTTTGCTATTGCAGAAGTATTTGTAGGTTCGCAAAAAGTTCTACGAAACTCGGTTTCTCGCTACCTTACAAAGTCTGGGTACAGGCTAATCTCAGAAACCGGGTTTCTTGCTAGATTTTTCGTACTCACCGAAATTATTCGTAGAAACCCGGTTTCTCGCTACTTACAAAGTCTTGGTGTACGCTAATCTTAGAAGCCGGGTTTCTTACACCTAATCTCAGAAACCGGGTTTCTTCCTAGATTTCTCGTACTCCACCGAAATTATTCGTAGAAACCCGGTTTCTCACTATCCACCCCCCACGTATTAACTTATCAATTGCTTGAATACATCGTGCTCGCGAATCTTCTCCAAGTCAGCTTCACTTTTTGCCAACTCTTTACACACATTCGGATTGAGATTGAGGGCGCGCTTTAAATTTTCAATTGCTAATTCTATTTTACCTTGTAGCGCATAACATCGGGCTTTATTGTACCAAATTCTGTAAAAGTCAGGTCGGATTTTAGCAGCATTTTCATAAGAATCAATGGCAGCTTCGTATTTTTGCAATTTTGAGAGTGCAACGCCTCGATTGTTCCAAGCGTCAGTATAATCATTTTTAATTTGTAGGGCTTGATTGTAAGAAATTACTGCTTGTTCGTACTCCTGCATTTTGGAAAAAGCAACGCCTCGGTTGTTCCAAGCATCGGCATAATCGGGTTTGGCTTGAATTGCCTGTTCGTAACAGCCGATCGCCTCCTGGTACTTCTGCAACTCTAGCAATACTACGCCTCGATTGTTCCAAGCATCGGGATAATTCGGACGAATTGTAGTAGCTTGTTCGTAAGAGGCGATCGCCTCTGGATACCGCTGCATTCTCGTGAGCACTACTCCTCGGTTATTCCAAGTATCGGCTAAATCCGGCTGAATTTGCAGGGCCTGATCGTAAGCTGCGATCGCATCTTGATAACGGTTTTCAAAGAAACAAGCATCTCCCTGTTTAGCATAGTCGCCGGCCGTCAATAACTTTTGGTAATTGCCATAGTTAACCGGAGCAAATTCTTGAATTTGGGCATCGGGGAATAACAAGTCTGTGTCTGCATCCGCCGGGTGGCTTTGGTGTTGAATTTCACCTAAGATAGTTTCAGCGTCCGAAATTAATAGTTTTAATTGAGAGATTGTATCGTAATGGAGACTTTCAATTTCTTGGCGAGCAACTGTTGTCTGCTTGGACAATTTGCTCAACAGAAACCAAACACCGACTCCGGCTGCTGTCGGAAACAAAGTTAGGGCAATTATCAGCCCGTTCAGCAGTACCGCCGTGCGCCCAAAAGCAATGTCAACTTCTTCTTGAACTCGATCGCGAATTTCTTCTTTAAGTTGCTGCTGTGGGAATTCCTGCTGAACCAACAGTGCCGCCCTCGGTTCAGAGCCAGAAACGCTACTGGCGCAGACTAGAATAGTCGAAAGGGCGATCGGGCTAATACTTTTTCTAAAGATACTTGACAAACGCATTGCCTTAGTGATACGCACCTGAGTTGCGATTTCCATGTGTCAAGAGATGCTGATAACGATGATCCCAGACTAGCCCATTTGGTCAAAAACTATTAAATACAGGATATCTGTTGTGCAGTCCCCTCCGATCAAATTGCTGACGCAAGAATTGCTAGACGAAGTTGCCGCTTCCTCCCGCCGCAGTCCCCGCCAGCGACAAAACTACAATTTCCATGATTTGTCTGAAAAAGTGCAGCGGTTTGTCAACGTGCTGCAACCAGGCACTTACGTCCGCCCTCACCAACACCTGCGCGCGCCGGAAGTTAACGGTTTTGAGTTTTTCGCAGTGATTCAAGGAGAAGTGGGTATTCTTATTTTGAACGAAAACGGTCAAATCCTGCGCTCCTTGCGAGTCAGCGCGGCCGGCCCGACTCGCGCTGTCGAACTGCCAGAGGGCACTATCCACACGTTAGTAGCTTTGACACAGGATACTGTGATTTTGGAGTTTAAGGAAGGGCCTTACGACGTGGGGGCGGATAAAGACTTTTTGGCAGGTTTTCCTGCTGAGGGAACTGCGGCGGCGCGAGAATTAGTCCTGATTTGGGAAGCGGAATTTAAATAATAAATAAGAAGGAAGAAGGAAGAAGGAAGAAGGAAGAAGGAAGAAAATTAATGGTTTCATCAATTAAGAACGTGCTAACCCTCGGTCGCAGTTGACTAACTAATGACTGACAACTGTCAACTGTCAACTGTCAACTGTCAACTGACTGATGAATCTAATTGTCGTCATCCGATTGTATAAATCCGGGGCGGTGCGAATGATTTTTCTCAGAAGTTCATCCGTCACCCAAAAGACGAGGGGAAACGAAAATGTTTTGCTGAATTCGCTGCATAGTAGGTTGGTAGAAACGAGCAATCGATCGATCGCCTCCACTGATTCCAAACCGAGGAGCATTAAAGCTGGAGGCTTTTCGCCTTCTATTTCTGCTGCGATTGTCGTGTAGAGAGTTGTCGCCGATTCGGGCAAAAACAGTTGCTGCGGTTGCACGGGACAATTTGCTTGCAGCCGATCGACTATTTGCTGCCGCAAAGCCAGCGAGTTGCAGTTAACTAAAACGAAAGAAAAGTAACCTTGGGAAAGACGGAGCGCCCGAATTAAAGTTGAGAACGACCGCTCGTTATATTTAGCTGAGTCGTACTTAGCTGCATCGTCTTTAGCTGTATTTTCTGAGCTTTGCTCGATAAACATAAATTGCATATTTTTTATCTAGTTTTAGAGATTTTCTAGATTAAATGATGTTTCTAAAGAAAATATGAAGATTGGAAATTTATTTTTCCTTTAAAAACTTTTGGGAAGTATACCATGATTTTAAATTAATATCAATAGTCCGATCAAAATAGTCCGATCGACTAATTTGGCTTGAACCACTCAAAAAGCACCTGCGACGGCACAACGAAAGTATAGCCACAGGCAGAATGAGGAAGCATATTTCGCAAGGGTTTCAGCAATTAATAACGTTCTAAATATCTGGGACGATTGCTAGATAAAATGTAATTAAAAATACAAAAAAATCACCGGAAATTCTCAGCCAGCGGCAAAGTAAACCAAAAACTTGCCCCAGCACCGGGAGTGCTAATTACCCCAATTTGGCCGCCATGAGCGCCAATAATTTGCCGACAAAGATATAGACCCAAACCCAAACCAACCGAGTGTCGGGATTGATCACCCCTAACGTAAAGGTCAAAAAGATGTTCGCACTGTTCCGGCAATATTCCCGCCCCGTCATCTTCGACGGTACAGTAAATCATCCTACTTCCGGGATTGGGGATTGGGGATTGGGGATTGGTAATGGGAGATTGTGGATTGGCAATCGGTAATTTGTCAATGTTTTGTTTTGCTGTGCTTTGATTTATAATTAATTTACCCGCCTTGATTACTTGAGCCGAAACTGTTAAATTTAGTCCCGGCAGATTGTGTTTCAAAGCATTAGCAATTAAATTAGAGAACACACGCCACAACTGAGTTTTGTCAGCATTCACGGCTGGCAAATCATCCGGCACCAAATTTTTAAAAGTAGCTTTACTCTCATTCATTAAAGGCTCCAAATCGGTCGCCGCCGCTTCAACTATTGCCCTCAAATCTACCCGCTCGCAGTGCAAAACCAAACCGCGCAATTCCCCGGCGTGAACTTCCAACAGCGAATTGATCAAGCGCAATTGCTGCTCGCTACCTTGAATCATCCGCTCCAAAATAGAACGGGGAATTGCGATCGAATCCCCAGGTTTCGTCTGCCAATTTTTTAGCACCATTAACATTCCCGCCACCGGGTTTCGCAAGTCGTGAGAAAGAGCGTGGATAAACAGCCGCAGCGATTCTTGTGCCTGTTTGCGCTGCGTGATATCCTCAATTAAACCCTCATAATAAAGCACGGCGCCGCTGCTGTCCCGTACCGCCCGCGCCTTCTCAGAAATCCAGACAATAGTGCCGTCTGAGCGGTAAATTTTAGATTCCAAATCGGATACTGTGCCGCTTTCCTCGATCGATCGCAAAAACTCATTTCTGCGAGCCGGATCGACATACAACTGCCGCTCAATATCAGTAAACTTTGCCGTCACTTCTTCCGGGGAATCGCAGCCGTAAATCCGCGCCAAAGCTGGATTTGCAGTAATATAACGGCCGTCGGGAGTGCTTTGAAAAATCCCCTCGCCGGCATTCTCAAAAATGCTGCGGTACTTCGCCTCCGCCACCTCCAACTGCTGGTAAGCAGATTCCAACTCACGCCTGGTACTAAACTCTTTCCGTTGCAGAGATTCGTACCAATAAACCGACAAATCGCAAATCAAACAAAACCAAAACAAATATAAGTAAAACCCGGTCAACTTAAAAGCAGTATACTTAGCAAAACTTAGATTTAAAACCAAATTTATCCCGACGTGGCAACACAAAACGCCGAGTTGAGAAATCAGGTGAAGGCGCCAGCGGACGGGCATCAGCGTAGCTTGGATTAGAAAGGCTAAACTCCAGGTAAAAATGGGTAATTCCCCGGCTTGTGCGACAGCTAACCCAATCTGTATAACGACCGTCAGCGACCACGAAAAACCCAAAAACAGCAAACCGGGATAGCGCTGTCCAAACGAGGTTTTTTGCAACACAAAACAGGTCAGCAAACCCAGTTCTACAGCAGCGCTCGTGTACAAATAAACACTTTTAAACTCCTGGCGAATAAAGAATGCTTCGCCCAGAAAATAGACAGTTATTGTGAAGGCAAAAAAGATGGCAATTCCCACAGCAGGGCGCAGCCGATCTCGGAGGAAGCGATCGCGCCACACCTCGTAAACCGTTAACCCCTGAACTGATTTTGCATTGCCCAAATAGTTCATAGCTAGTAAAAGTATAGTCATTTATGACATGACATAGGAGGCATTGAGTCCCTCCCCTTTCGCTCGTACTTTGAGCGGATTGACCCGCCTTGGCTGAACTACGCAGCTCTCTATCCCATTGCTAAACGCATTTGGGATTGCTTTTCTCAGGATGTTGTAAGAAGCATTAATATCGGAATTAATTAATTGACCGACCGATGTCTTGTACAATCCTCTCTTGATTCGCTTACCACTAAAGACGACACCATCAGCGCCAATATGCCCGTACACAGGAATCGGATCTAGATTCATGAAGCTTGACTTCGAGGTATAAGATTCTTCTTGCACAATCACCTTAATTCCCACCAATTTAGCTTTGTATTCTAACATTTCAATTACCCGATCATGAGGAATGCCGACAAAGTTTTGATTGTTTTGCTTTCCTAAGTTGATATCGCTTTTCCATTGTGCATTCTTGCCAATCACTAGCGTTCCAATTTGTCCGGCGACCAAAATATCGACTATTAGCCGACTGGTATGATGCAAGTAATTATCGACTTTTTGGTTGCGACAGCGAGTTAAACGCTGAATGCGAGGTGAACTCTTGCGGCTTCCTTTTAACTGAGATTGTAACTGTGCTTTACGTTTGTTATAGAACTGATTAATCGATTTCAATGGTCGCCCGTTAATCAGGAGAGGGATAAAACCCGGCTGATTTGAAGTTAGCGCCACCAAATTATTCAGTCCTAAATCAATACTAGCTATAGATTTCTCGTCGCTGACGGTGGACTCCGGTTCATTATAAATTACCTCGACTATATAAGAATCGCATTTGGGAACCAGTCTAACTTGACAAATCCGATCGGGATTTACTTTTGTCTTGATCAGGATTTCCGTACCCGAAAGTTTGATGATTCCTTTCTGCAATTGCTTGCTACTAATTGCCTGAATTGTATAGACAAGAATATTCCGACCCTTGACTTTATCTTTATACTTCGGTAGTTTTGGGCGACCCG
Source organism: Microcoleus sp. MP8IB2.171 (assembly GCA_030248405.1). Lineage (GTDB taxonomy): Bacteria > Cyanobacteriota > Cyanobacteriia > Cyanobacteriales > Microcoleaceae > Microcoleus. The sequence continues at coordinate 3,637 of JARCMA010000069.1, read as the reverse complement.
TGAATTTAGAAGAATCAATTTTGTAAGCTTTGACTGCTTCAAAAAACGATTTCCAATTCTTGTCCAATATCATCAAGATTTGTTGACTGACCTTGGCGGGCATTGCCTTGTATGCTTTATGAGATTTCATCAAACGGTTCATCTCGTTATAATTGACATAACCCCATCCATAGACAAAACTCTGACGAATGACGTAGTTAGCGGCGTTGTAGAGATTCTTGGATTTAAAAGCTAATTCATCAATCGGGGCGAAACGGTGTTCCGTAGATTTAATGATGTGCCTCTCTGCTAGTTGCATCCAAAGTCTCCATTTTTAAACTATCGCAATTATTTTTTTATTTAACTTCCCTGACTATATGATACTACCATTTTTTATTGATGCTTACAATCTTAATGAAGTTTCATAATACCATCTTAGATATTAGATTTTAGATTTTAGATTAAAGAATTGACAAAGATCGATCGTCCGAGTTGACAGCAGGTAGCGAAAACCAGAAAGTCGAACCACCGCCGGGAGTGCTTTCGACGCCGATTTCGCCGCCGTGAGCTTTGATAATTTGCTTGGAGAGGTACAATCCCAAACCCAGCCCTGTTAATTGTCGGCTATTAGGGTCGTGAACGTAAAGTTCAAACAGAGATTCCTGCTGTTTGGCACTGATTCCCACTCCATTATCTGTTACAGTACAGCGAACCATTTTTACGGTGAATCCGGGCAATTTGCTGCCGATATTGCCAATTTGACCCTGATAGCGGGGCATTTTGCAACTGCCATCGAGGTTAAATTTGGCCATGGTTTCCTGATTTTTCTGGGTGGTCTCGCCTATCCTAGGACGATCGCCCGCAGTAGATATCCGGTTAGCGATACAGCGGGCAAGCGGATTATTGGGCGATGTTAAAACCTGTGAACTTTCTTCATAACTTAGCGCTGTTTCAACTGCAATTACCTCGGCTTTAAAAGTGATATTGACTCCCGGAGGATTGTGTTTAATAGCATTAGTCAACAGATTTTCTAGCACCCGCTGCAAGTGTTTGCTGTCGGCCTTGACTTGTGGCAAATCCGCCGGAATTTCCTGATTCAAAGTTGCTTGATTTTTGGCCAACATCGGTTCTAAATCGGCAACAATGGCTGAAGCTAAAGACGGCAAATGCAGCGGTACAGTATTGAGAACAATACCTTTGACCTCGCTAGCGTGAGCGTCGAGCAGGGAATTAACCATAGTCAACTGGTGTTCGCTGGCTTGAACGATGCGCTGCAAAATCGATCGAGAAACCGGAACATCTTGTAGAGACTCAGAGGACGATTTGTTGAGCAAATTTTTCAGCAGTATTAACATTCCCATAACAGGAGTGCGGAGATTGTGAGAAACTGCGTGCAAAAATAGGTCTTTGAGGCGGTTGCTTTCTTGCAGTTCGTGCATTTTTTGCTGTAGTTGGCCGGTGCGTTCCTCCACTAGAGATTCCAAGTTGGCATTGAGAGCTTTTACCTGCTGCAAAAGTTGGGCTTGCTGTAGAGCGATCGCCAATTGGGTAGCGAGTTTTTCTAACAAATCAATTTCAAATTCCTGCCACTGGCGGGGCCCCGAGCACTGGTTGACGGCCAAGATCCCGAACAATTCATCCCCCAGGACGATCGGCACATTTAACGTCGCGCGAATTTGATAGTCGCTGTACAATTGGGCAATTGGAACGCTGATTTGAACGCTAGCAGTATCGGAGATAGCTCGGACGCGGTTGTTAGCATAAAAAGTTTTCTGGTTTTCGAGGTGATTCTCGTCAGCGAGTACCCACCCCAAAAGAGAACGGCATTGGGCACCCACAGACTCGGCCACAACCTTACCGTACACCGGGCTAGGAAGATTTACCCCGTCCGCGTCCACAATACCGATGAAAGCGCGGTCTGCCTTGAAAAATTGCCGGACTTCGGCAACAGTAGTGTTGAGAATTTCTTCGAGGTCGAGGGAGTTGCGAATTCGCAGGGCGATTTCTGAGAGCAAGCGATCGCGATCGGAGGACGCCCGCAAAGCGGTTTCCGCGCGGTGGCGTTCGGTAACGTCTTGGACTGTGGCGGCGATCGCCCCTGACTGAATGGCCGACTGTTCGCAGACAGTGCGTTCGGAGCCGTCGGCTAGCACAATTCGGTAGTTAATGCAATAGGGTGTGCGCTCAAACATAGCTTGGCGCTGCGATCGCGCCACCAATTCTCGGTCTTCTGGATGTACGGCTTGCAAAAAAACTTCTGGTGTCGGTTTGACAGTTCCAGGAGCAAAACCCAAGAGGCGGTAAAGTTCGTTTGACCACCGCAATTCGATATTGGATATACGATGTTCTGCGGATTCTTCGGAGTTGTAAGTTGTTTCAACGGCGGCGCAATTTAAATCCCAATTGCCCAACTGAGCGATGCGCTGAGCGTTGGCTAAACTAGCTTCGCGATCGCGCAGCATGGCGGCCGTGCGGCGCACCTCCACCAGCGCTTGCTGGCGTTCTGCTACGGTGGCAGCCAACATCAGAGCCACAAGGGCGATCGTACCGGTAAAAGCTTGTAAAAACAAAACCGCCTGTTTGAGATTATCGCTTTTAGCCAAAAACGGGCCACCTCCCTGCACCGCTCCCCAAATCGCGATGTAAGACACGATCGAATAAGCAAAAATCGCTCCCGCCGGTTGAAACCGCAGGGCAGCCCAAACTATCAGAGGAAAAGGCAGATACTCCAGCGGATACTGAGCGATCGCCGCCTGTGTTTTCGAGCAAAAAAACAGCCAGCTAACGCTCAGCAAGAGAGTCAGCCATAGCGCTATTTCTGAATAATTAATAATTAAAAATAGTAGATTATAGCGGTTTTCAGGTGCAGAAAATCTGCTTGAATAATTTGCAACTTGTGATTGGTAATTGTCCCAGTTAAAAAAAGCTTTTAAACTTGAAATAATCCGAGATTTTTTCTCATCGGTTACCCTTGTCAAGAACAGGCAAGATGCCTGTTCCACAATCAAATTCATCTCTTGTGGAACAGGCATCTTGCCTGTTCCTAAACAAGTAATTGAGAATAATGAAACATCTCAGTTTTAGTGGAAATTTAAAACTATTAACGGCGTGGTTCAAAGTCAGCAGCACGGGCGTCACAATCAAAATTCCCATGCCGTCTCCGAGCCACGTAGTCCAACAGTTGCGAGAGAAATTGCTCCACGGAGCCCAACCAAAAATGCACGTTCCCAAGTTGCCGAGGATAGAGCCGAGGAAAGTAGACCCGATGACAGCGCCCGCTACCAAAGCCAGAACATCTCGCAATCGATCGAGTTTGGTAGAAAATCCGCTCCTAGTCAGCAAAGCCTCTCCAGCCAGCGCTTGCAGGGTGACGCTAAAGGCCGATGTGGCAATGACAGCCGACGGTATACCGGCGGTAGAGTTTAACAGCACTGAACCGAGGACAATTCCCGGCCACATCCGTCGCCCTTGCAGTAGCAGTGCCGCTAGAGCAATACCGGCGGGCGGCCACACGGGGGAGGCTTCGGCTTTCACCAGTCCCAGCATCGACGCTGCGAGTTTTCCGGTAACAAAGTAGGCCAGCGCCAGGATGCCGGTGTACAGAAGCGTTCGAGTGCGGGGGTTGAGCAGTTTCATGTTTAGTGCGATCGAATCCTCC